>JASLHQ010000195.1 GCA_030152265.1 Savagea sp. | reverse complement strand
CTTGTATTTGGAAGAGATGATGCAACTTTTACAATTTAGTGCCTCCAAAATTGCACAAAACTATACAAATGAAAAGACACGACAAAATGAAATCGATCGTCTTGCAAGTCAAGTGAGGAATTTTAATGCAATTACAATATTAACAACCGATTACGAAGTACTCCACACATCGAACAACAACTCTCATTTACAAGGAACAACTATTCAAACCGATACGGCTCAAGAAGCAATCGCTGCTCAAAAACCTTTCATCTCGAAACCATTTGAGAGTGCGACAAATCAACTCGCAATACTCTTATCACAGCCTATATTTCACGAAGATGGTCGGTATTTAGGTGTCATCGGTGGTACCATTTATTTAAAAGAAAATAATGCATTACGTACAATTTTAGGAACGAATTATTACCGAGACGGCTCGTTCGTCTATGTCATCGATCGAGAAGGTTTCATTTTGTATCATGATGACTTCGAAAAAATCGGTTCTAAAATTACAAACGAAACGATTGTCCATCGCATTTCCGAATATCGCAGCGGGGCTTCTCAAATAAAAGGAGATGACGGAAAGCATAGTATCACAGGTTACGCCAGCATTCAAAAAGCGAATTGGGGTGTCGTTTCAGAACGACCGTACGCTGAAGTGACCGCGCCCGCGATACACGTATTAAAGCGAACCGCCCTCTCATCACTCCCTTTCATCATCATTTCACTACTCGTCATTTTGTTTACGGCAAAGTTCATTACGAAACCGCTCAGAAGTTTATCGACGCTCGTCGAACAAACTTCAAAAAACACGAGTGCAGAAAAGATGAAAAATGTGAACGATTGGTATTATGAAGCCCACCAAATGAAACTATCCATTATGAAAAGTATCGGATCCTTCCAAGAACAAGTGTCGTACTACCATACGAAATCAACCGTCGATCCGCTCACTGGACTGACGAATCGACGCACGATGGATGAATTGCTTGATCGTTGGATTGAGGAAAAAAGTGCTTTCGTCTTACTCATCATCGACTTAGATCATTTCAAAAACGTCAATGATACGTATGGTCACGCTGTCGGAGATGACGTCTTGCGTTACTTAGCAAATATGATGACCGACCTCGTAGAAGGCGACGATGAAATTTGTTGCCGATACGGCGGAGAAGAGTTCGTCATTTTATTCAAAAACAAACCGCTTCCTTACGTCATTGAAAAAGCAGAGACTTTACGCCAACAGTTAGAAGAAACGGACAGCCCGACAGGACAGCCGATTACGATGTCGGCAGGAGTCGGCGCATTCCCGCTCCATACGAATGCGCCAACAGAACTGTTCGCACTCGTCGACGAAGCGCTTTATGAATCGAAACGGAACGGGCGAAATCGCGTCACTGTCGTCACAGAACAACAATAAAAAAGTCTGAATGGAAATGAAATCCATTCAGACTTTTTCGTTTATTTCGCCTGACACGCTTCAATAAATGCTTCAAACAACTGATTCGACTGTTCACCGTCTGTATTGATCGTCAGCTCTGGATGCCATTGCACCCCTATCGCAAACGTGTAGTTCGCACTTTCAATCGCTTCGACAATGCCATCTGACGCCCAAGCTGTCGCATAAAAGCCATCGCCCAACTCTTTTACAGCTTGATGATGGAAACTGTTCACACGAACCGCTTCTTTCCCGAGTATCTCACCGAGCTTCGACTGCTCAAGTACTCGAATGCTATGGATTGGATAGTCTGGTTTCGTCGTTTGGACGTGTTGAATCGCTTCTGGAACAGCGCTCGGAATATCTTGAATGAGCGAACCTCCCGCTGCGACATTCAACATTTGA
The DNA here is from genome assembly GCA_030152265.1 of Savagea sp. Lineage (GTDB taxonomy): Bacteria > Bacillota > Bacilli > Bacillales_A > Planococcaceae > Savagea. The sequence goes on along the minus strand of JASLHQ010000195.1, from coordinate 15,186 downwards.
CTCCCGCGACAAATACCGAACACCGGTTTATTTTTCGCAAGCATAAGTTGTGTTAAAGCGAGCTCAAACGCATCACGCTCTGGCGTTAATTCTGAAATCTTTTTATGAGGTTCTTCCCCGTAATAGTACGGATCGACATCATGTCCTCCCGTCAACAATAAACCGTCTATCATATTGGCATAACGTTCAACATGCTCGCTCTCATGTGGCAACATGATCGGCACGCCCCCCGCTTGTTGAATCGCTTCATTGTTCTTTTTATTTAATTCAAAACGTGTATCTTCAATCATTAATGTTGTAATACCGATAATTGGTTTTGTCATCTCGTCTTCCTCCCATTCCTCTCTTTCCTCATTATACAACGCATAAGAGAGAAATGGCATACATCGTAACAATTTATGAAAATAAAAAAATAGAGAAGGTTTCCCTCCTCTATTTTACGATTACTTCTGTTCAGCTACGTTAATGATACGATTTTCAACAACGTCTTTAATTTCGATATTGTTTTCTTTCATGTAAAGAAGACGGTTTTTCAAGTTTTCCCAATCCGCTTCCATATCACCGTAGTCACCTACGCGTCCTTCTTTAAATGCTTTACCGAGTGTCGTATAGTCATCTCCACCTTTAGCAGTGAAAGCATTTGTCGCGATGCGGAACTTCGTTGAATCATCTTCTAAGTTCAATTTTACGAGCTTGCCATCTTCTTCATATGCGATTTCTTGTACACGCTCACCTGCTGGTTTTGATGTATCAACTGTTACTTGACCACCGCTTACGTGTAAGAAACCACCGAATTCATTTGGATAAGCTGCAAATGAATGTTCGAATACTTCTTTAATTTCTTTACCTGTTAAATCAACGTGTGACAATGTATTACCGAACGGTAAAATCGTAATAATTTGACCTACTGTAATATCACCAGCTGGTAATGATGAGCGGATTCCTCCACCGTTTTGCATAGCGAAAATTGTTTTAACAGTTGGGTTATCGCCTTCTAATTGCTTCGCTTTTTGCAACATACCGTCTGTGATGATATTTCCGAGTGCTGTTTCATGACTACGAACACTAACACCTGTTTTGTCGCTAAGGCGTGGGTTTGTTAATTCTTCTTTCGCCGTAACGCCGATTTTTTCGTTCATCACTTCATCGATTTTCTTTTTATATTTTTGAAGAACTTTTTCGCCTTCAGCATCTGGTTTCACTTTCCCGAGGTCGATCAATTCACCTTTATGTTTCGTAATGATGCCATCTTCGTTAAATGAAACGTCGAGTGTTCCTAAATACTTACTATACTCATTCGCTTGAACGATAATCGTTGGTCCGTGTTCCCCATTATCGACTTTTTTCGGTGGTTCTACTTTCGAGTGACTATGTCCACCGACGATAATGTCAATTTGCGGAACTTGCGCTGCGAGTTGTTGGTCGTTTGGTGTTCCTGGAATGTCGTCAAATCCTAAGTGCGTCACTGCGATAATACGATTGATTCCTTCACTTTCGAAATGTTCAACAATCGCTTTCGCTTCTTTTACGTAATCTTCGAATTTCACATTTAATGGACTTGAAATACCTTCAGTATCTGTTGTCGTTAAACCGAAAATACCGTATTTCTCACCATTCACTTCTTTAACGATTCCTTTATAAATGTTACCGCTCTCGTTTTGACCACCGAATTTCGTTTCGAATAATCCTTCAAATACTGGGTCTTTCGAGAAGTCGATATTTCCACCGAGCAATGGGAATGACGCTGCTTTAATGAAGTCTGCTAACGCTTGGTGACCATCTGGTGATGAACCTAAGTCGAATTCGTGGTTACCGAATGTCATCGCATCGTACTGCATCATGTTCATAAATTCTAAGTCTGCTTGACCTTGGAACTCATTGAAATAGAGCGTTCCTGTAAATACGTCTCCACCGTCTAACAATAAGCTATTTGGCTTTAATTTACGCACTTGTTTTACCGCTGTTAAACGACTTGGTGCCGCTTCGACACGACCGTGCGTATCGTTCGAGTGCATGATCGTTAAATCAAACTTCTCATGTTTCGCTTCGCCGTTTACTAACATTTTTGCGACTTGACCACGACGTACTTTAGCGTTCGGCTTGAACGTACCGTCTTTATATCCTTTAATGATGTCACGCTCTTGCAATGATTTCACATAATCTAACAATTCCGAGTCGTCTTTAACATCTTTAAATGGATTGTCGCCTTTTCCTTCAGATTTGAAGTCATATGCTAATGCGACCATTTTTGCAACTTGACCACGTGTAACTTTCTCGTTCGGACGGAATGTGCCGTCTGCATAACCACCGATAATGCCCGCTTCTTTCAAAGCAGCGATCGGGCCGTACAAATCTCCGTCTTTTTTCACGTCTGTAAATCCAGGGTCTACAACATTTTTCGTATCAATTTCAATCGTTTGTGCAATCATTTTTGCAACTTGACCACGTGTTGCTTCTCCGTATGGACGAATCGTGTCGTTTTTATACCCTTTCATAACGCCACGCTCTACTAACTCCATTAAAGGTTCGTAATATTCATTTGTCTTCTTTAAATCTTTAAACTCTACATCTTTTGCATCTACCGCAACTGCTGCTGGAATTAAAGCTGTCCCAACCATTGCAGCTGCTGTCAATTTCGTAATCGATTTTTTCGTCAACTGAATCCCTCCATTAGTTAAGTTATGTATCACTTCTATCTAATCACGGATATATGTTGATTGCAAGAACGTGACTTCGAATAGTGAAATAATTACAATTCTTTAAGTTTCCATTCATAAAAGAGAGCGAGAAGTACGAAGTTTACTGCTGCACTAACGATTGTTCCTAGCGCAATCGATAAAGAACCCCACTCATCAATCGTCATATAAATGACCGATAAATTAACACCAAACACTGTCACTAAACTAAAAATGACAGGTACGATTGAATTACCTTTCGCATAGTAAAAACGAGTAATAAACGTATTCGCCGCTAAGAAAAACATCGAGAGCGCAAAAAATTGAAAGAGCGGAACCGTCAACTGTAAAGAATGTTGATTAAAATTTCCACTTGCAAAAACGAGACGTACGAGAGGTTCTGCTAAAAAATAAGCGAAAGCTGTCGCTGGAACGAGCAAGCCGAACAAATAAAGCAAGCCTTTTTTATACAATTGATTCACTTCATTATGAGCACCTTCACTCACCTTTTTACTAAGCATTGGATAAATAACCGTCGTCACGGCCGTCATCATAATCGCTTGCGGGAAGCTCGTTAACTTCGAAGCGAAGTTGACCGCAGATACTACACCTTCTTCTAATTGTGCAGCTACAATACGATGAATGACAAAGTAAAACTGCATCGTCGCACCACCGAATAAAATGGGTAAAGCTATAATAAGGATGCGACGTAAATCATCATTCCACTCAAATGAAAAAGCAATTGTAAAAGAAGCTTCTTTTTTTGCTTCTCTCCATAAATAAAATGCCATGCCTAACGCTGCGAGTAAGGCGGCGATGCCGTATGCTACGGGGCCAATCCAATAAGCACCGAGTACAGCTAATAATAGAAACAGTAAATTGTATATGAAAATGCCTGTGCTCGAACTTTTAAACTGGTCATGAACATTCAAAAGTCCACTCATCCAAGTTGAGAGTATTAAAAAAATTGTAGAAGGCATCATCCAATAAAAAAGTTGTCGAGTTAACGCTAAACTTCCTTCTACTTCCGAATTGACCATCAACTTCATAAGAGGAGTCGTAAAAAGAAGTGCTAACACCGTAACAGCTACTGAAACGATGGCAACGAAAGTAAAAATGCGTTTAGCATACAACGACTTATTCGTTTTCGTCGCGTGATAAACCGAAATAAAGGCGGTCGTCAATGCACCACCGACGACGAGATAAATAAAATTCGGAATCGTATAAGCAGCGACAATCGCATCTGCTTCATAATTCGTTCCGTATTGGTTGGCAATCGCCATCTCTCTTAAAAAACTTAATAAGCGGGCCATTATATTAATGATGGCAACGGTTCCGATAATTTTCATTAGACGGCTCATTTAATCATTCCTTCGATTTAAAAAAAGTTGCCCAATCTGCTTCAAATGACAGACTAGACAACTTTATCGTTTATTTTGAATTGCTGCAAATTGCGCTTCGCCTTTCGATGTCATATCGAGCATTTTTTGTTTTAATTGCTTCGCTTCTTCGACATATTGTGGAAATTGCTCGTTCATCTTCTCCGTATATTCTTTAATAATTGTCGGATTGTGCGCAAGTGTATCAATGGAAATGGTACGATTTGCTAACCCGACCATTTTCATAAAATCAGCTACTTTATGATGATATGCAATCGCGATTACTGGTGTCTCCACATTCACAGCTAAATATACAGAATGCAGACGTGTCCCAATGAGTAAATCTTGCGCACTGCATACTTCTAATAACTCTTGAGGAGATAAATGTTTCTCATTCACGATGACGGTATCTCTATGTTTCATCCGTTTACTCACATCGATTGTCACATCCACATCATGCGGATATTTCGTTGAAAATAAAGTGATCTGCGCTTTCGTTGATTCATACAATGCGTCTAAATTTTCAGCCATGCTCGTCACATATTGCTCATACTTCACATCGTTCGCTTCCGGCCAATACGCTAAATTGTAATAAGGAACGACCGTTACCCCGATCTTTTGAATTGTATCATTTTTAGGTAAAACTGGACTGCATAAAGCGAAAGAAGGATCTCCCACCACTTCAATATTGCGACGCACTCCAATTTTTCGTAATAGCGCTTTCGATTCTGGATCACGAACTGATACAGAATGGGCACCTTTCAATAAATTGCGTATAAAAAACTTCCCCATCAATGTCGTAATAGGACCCGCTCCACAACTGTAAATAATATAAGGTACTTTATGTTTGCGCGCCATCATCCCATAAGAACCGAAAAGTTGAGCTTCGCGGTTGTAAAAGTCCATTAAAATACCGCCACCACCGATAATTAATAAATCGAGATCTTTGACGAGTAAGGCATTTTTATTCAATGTGTGGAAAAAAGTAAAGGTCGCCGAAGAACGCTTGTAATACAAGGGCGCTGCCTGTACTCCGAAGCGGTTCGATGTTTGAGGAGGATTGTTCGTAAAGACTAAAATATCCTCTTCGGTAATATGATAATGTGATTTCACTTGCTCGATAATCCCGGCTAAAATGGCTTCATCACCATTATTATTGTTGCCGTAGTTACCAACAATCCCAATTTTCATCGCTTTTCTTCCTTTTTCAATACTTCTTCTAATATTACATCATTATAGCACAATTAAGAACGAGTTACTCCTATTACATTCGTACCAAAATGAAATTTTCTGTCCATATCGCGTCCCGAACTGTCTAATTATGTTATTATAATGGTTAGGTTAATTGTCACTGCCACGGGATTTTGAACATTAAGTATGAAAGGAGATTTTATTTTATGAAATTCTCAACAAGAATGTGGTTTATTCTACTATCCATCATTCTTCCGCTGTCTCTTGTTTTACCGACAGACGCTTCAGCTTCGGTCTCTTTTACAGATGTAAAAAAAGACCATGAATACTACGAACACCTCAATTTCGTCAACGCTAAAAACTTCATTACTGGGGTGAAGCAAAAAGACGGATCAACTATTTTTAATCCGAACGGTGTCGTCAAGCGTTCTCACGTTGCTAAAATCGTCATTGAAGCAGCGGGAATTAATCCGAACGGCGCTTCTGAAAAATTCACGGATTTAACAACTACCGGGAACAATAAAGAAGCACATATGTACTTATCCAAAGCAGTTCAACTCGGACTCATGAGTACCGATGCAAATGGTAAAGTACGCCCTTACGAAGCAGCTACACGTGAAGAAATGGCGGTTGCATTAGCGAAAGCTTTTAAACTGGAACAAAAGCCTTCTGCGAGTCAACCTATGTTCTTCCAAGACATCGCTAATAACCATCGCAATGCGGCGGAGATTAACGGTCTTTACTATGCTGGTGTCACTCAAGGGGTCAAAGGACAGTTCCAACCACGTGCTAACTTAAAACGTAGCCAATTCGTCATGATGGTCGCTCGTGCAATGGACGACCGATTTAAACTTACTTTGAAAGAAGACGCTCCTTTTGAAAAAGGGATCGTTACAAACTTAAAAGCAAATGATCAGTTAAATGTTAGACCAACACCGTCTATGAACAATACACCTGTTGGAAAATTGAGCCTCAATACAGTGGTGAAAGTTAATCACGTTACACCAGACGGTTGGTTCAATATTACAGCAAATAATATGACAGGATACGTAAGTTCAACTTATATTAAAAAATATACAGAAACTTCGGTAAATCCTCCGAAGCCAACAGAACCACCTGTTGTAAATCCAGACCCACCGGCACCAACTTTACCTACATCAAATGTAATCGGTAAAGTAACGGTTCCTAATTTAAATGTACGCAGTGCAGGTAACGCAAATTCTGCCATTGTAGATAAACTTTCTACTGGACAGCAAGTTACAGTACACTCGATTAACGGATTTTGGGTGAACATTACTACACCTTCTGGTAAACGAGGATATGTGCATAAGTATTACTTAAAACTTATTAATCAAACAGGTTCAGCTGTCAAAGATCGTATCATCGTCATTGACCCTGGACATGGTGGACGCGACCCTGGTTCTTCTGCAGGCGGTGTAACTGAAAAACAAATTGCTCTCGATATTAGTAAACGTGTTCAAACGAAATTGCAAAATGCCGGAGCAACAGTCTACTTAACGCGTACAGGGGATACGTACCCTGAGCTTTCAGAACGTACACAATTCGCTTCTAAAATGTTTGCGGAATCGTTCGTCTCAATCCATACGAACTCTTTCCACAACTCAAGTGCGAACGGTACAGAAGTTTGGTACAACACATCTTCTAACCAAAACGGTGCTGAAAGTAAACAGCTCGCTGGAATTATCCAGAAGAAAATTATTCAAAAAGTGAACACAACTGATCGTAAAATTAAAGACGGTCCGTTTTATGTGATTCGCAACAACCATATGCCAGCGATTTTAATTGAACTTGGCTTCATCTCGAATCCTTCAGATCGAGAAAAAATGACGAACGATTATTATGCAAACCTTTTCGCTGACGCGATTTATGAAGGTATCGTCGAATACTACTCTAAATAAAAATGCATGACTTCACTTAAATAAGTGAAGTCATGCATTTTTTCTATTTATCGAAGACTCGCTTTATATAAAAAGCGTCCGAAGTGAATTCGACTAATCGGCTGTTCTGGCTTAAATGATGTCGCATTATAGCCTGTCGCAATACCGCTTGCTACAAGAGCCTGAATATCATCATATGCCCAGTAAGTTGGTTTGACATCTTGGAACTGACGATCACTTACCCCTTCTAAATGAAATGAATTGACAAAGATTTTCGCCATTTGGCTTCGTTTAATGAAATCTTTCGGGAAGTAACGCAAATCTCCATTTTTGTCTTTACGACCACTAATAATCCCTTCATTCGCCAATGCCGCAATTTCTTTATAGTACATATAATTTTTCGGTACATCGACAAAGCCTGGATCTTTTACGTTTGATGTATCTAAGTTCAAGACTTTCACTAAAATGAGTGCAGCATGTTCACGGCTGATCGATTGGTTCGGTTTAAATTCATTCGACGGATAACCTTTCATATATCCATTTTCTAATAAATATTTTAATTCCGTATCATACATATATCCTGCTGGAATATCTTTAAAGTTATGATAAGAAGGTTTTGTAATTTCTACCGGAATATCGAGAATTTTTTCTCCGACTTGAGCACGGATTGTTCCTTTCTTCCCTTCTTCACCAGAAGCTGTCCAAACACCGTTCGCAATCGTTCCTAAGCCTTCTGTAATCGACCATTGAATATCAGAATCTTTATATTTTAATTTTTTACCTGTTTCATCGAATAACTCTACTGTAAAGTTCTGTTTTCCACCTTTACTTAGCGTCGCTTTAGCAGGGGACGCTGTCATTTTTGTCGGTGTTTCGACAACTTTCACTTTAAACGAAGATAAAACAGAATCGTCATACTTCACATTAACTGTCGTCTCGCCTTCTTTTTCAGCTTTATACGTTAATTGATTCGTCGATACTTGATCAGATGTCGCTTGTAAATAAACACTTGAAGGACTTAACGGGTTATAATATTCATCTAACACATAGTTAACTTTAATAGTACTACCTTGCCCTTTCAATAAGGTTAAGTCTTCTTGTGGAACGTGATAGTCTACCATCTTCGGTTGGCCTTTCGGTGCAATATTAACAGCTTCTAAAATTGTCGATACAGCACGCTCTGCCCCCATCGGACGGTTCGCTAATGTTAAATCGTTCCATCCATACGGGCGATAAGCCATCGCTGTAGACCCACCACCATCTAGATTGATAGCACGATCCAATCCGAGACTTGCTAAATAATCCGCAAATTGCATTAAATTCATCCCTTTACTCGTCGATGTAGCATCAACTGTAATAAAATGAACCTTGCCTTCTTTTGAAACTCCGACAGCGCTACGTGCCGTAATTTGACGTGCTCTCCAACTCGATGTTGAAATATTTAAGTTACGCTTTCCGTCTGTCACGAGCATCGGTCCTGTCGCTAAAATAAATTCAGCATCTTGCCATTTCGGTTCAATCGCAAAATTGACTGTCACTTCGCTTCCGACTGTCAAATGAGAAACTTTTGCACGTTCTGTTCCATGTGCCGAAATAACAAAACCATTTTTAGGAATGACACTATTTCCAGGATCACTATGTCCTGCAATTTTTGTCACCTTTCCCGTAATCGATTGACCGAATTTTGTTTCCGTAATCGGTTCTGACGTTTCGACGATAAACTCTTCACCGTATTCATTTGCTCCTGTACTATTTAAATAATAAGTCGGCGTGTACACTACAATCTCATTCATCGTACGTGGACGGTTGACAGCTTCAATTGCGACTGTTCCATTTGATGTCGTCAACGTATGATTCGTTTTGTAATAATCGACGAGTGCCTTTCCATCCTTATTCACCCCGAATGCTGTCGGTTGATTGACATACTCATCGTTACGAGGGACGACGTAACTTCCACTGTAAATATGGTTGTCATGAGCGATTAAATAAGCAGGATAGCCATTATTCATATGGAAAAATCCAGCGTTAATGGCTCCAACGACTCGATGTCCCTCTTTAGAATGCGATGTCGCTAACTTCGTTGTCGTCATTCTCGCTCCATAGCTTGGTGGAAGACCTATTTTCACTTTAGCGTAAGCTTCTCTCAAGTCGACGCTAATATGCGTCACTTGACTACCTTGCGAGTTGTATTGCCCCATTTGAATCCCTTTCGCTAATGTGCTTGGCTTTGTATTTGCACTTACTTCATTAGCTAAACCGAGCGTCCAAAAGCTAAACCATAATACAATGACAGTCCATACTATTTTTCTCTTCATCTTTCATCGCTCCATTCCTCTTTTAGTTAAGAAAAAAACTCTTTCATGTATAATCGAAGAATTTCTTCGGTTGTACATGAAAGAGTCTAATCTAAACAAAGTATTATTTCAATTTTTCTTCGATACGTTCAACAAAAGTCATGAAATGTTTCTCTGATAATGTAGCGTTTGGATTGAATGCTACAGAACCGTCTGCTTGTTTAATTCCTGTCGTAATACCGTTCGTTGCTAAAATATCGATATGTTCATTATAGCCGTTAACGTCTGAGAATGTTAAACCGCTCGTTCCTTCTAAACCGTATGCATTAACTAACACTTTCGCTGCTTGTGCACGTGTTAATTTATTGTTTGGATTAAAGTTGTTCGTTCCTGGTACTCCACCGAAAATTCCAGCTTCTACAACCGCTGAGATTGATGATGCATGTGGGTGTGAGTTTGAAACGTCAGCAAATGATGCTTCTGTCGTTGCTTGTAAGTTTAAACGTTCAGATAAAACACTCGCTACTTCTGCACGAGTAACTGTCGGTTCTACTTTCGCTGGTGCTTGTTGTGCTGGTGCAGCAACTTGTGGTGTGAAATCTTTCACACGACGTGCACCGATGTAACGTTTACCCCAGTAGTACGGGTCGTTCAATGCTGTAATTGTAACACCTTGGCTCGTTGAAGCGTGAATGAACTTTCCGCCTTGAATGAAGATTCCAACGTGTGATACTCCGCGACCTGATGTATTAAAGAATACGAGGTCACCCGTTTTTAAGTTTGATTTGCTTACTGCTTTACCTGTAGCGAACTGTGTTCCAGTTGTACGTGGAATTGAAACCCCTGCTTCACGGAAAACATATTGTGTATATCCTGAGCAGTCGAAACCTGCTGGTGTAGTTCCTCCATAGCGATATTTAATTCCCATATATTTTTTACCTATGTTAATTAACTGATCTGCGGAACTTGCTTGTGCTGTTGTTGTTGGTACTGTCATGATAAGCAAGAGACTTGCTAATACTGCGTACAAAAGACGTTTCACGATTTCAATTTCCCCTTTCAAGTTATGTAACAGACATTACTGTTTTTTATGTTCGTGCATTTGTGTAATGCGTTTTCTTTTTTTGACTGTATTCATCTTAGCATAGGATATTGTTACATGCGGTTACACTTATATTACATTCATGTTACAAAGGAGGGTAAGCACTTGAAACGTTGTCAAATCAACACTTACAGCTAATTTCACGACCGGTTTTTCTTTAAAAATAACGATTGACTTTTCATATTTTAACCGTTTTCAATGTTTATGTAACAAATCGAGAGGGTATTTATAGTAAATGTGCGCTAAAAGTAAAAATGAAACGAACTAAACAAAAATGCTTGAAATTCAATTGCGAATTTCAAGCATTTTTTAATTTTATTTAATTTGTCGTATGTGAGAAGCTTGAACCCATCCATCTGTAATATGTTGTTCGTTTTCTTTTTGAATATCATCTGAAACAATTCGATACCACTTATGGCCATTCACATTTTTCTCTTCTAAAATGACGACCGGGTATCCGGAATTTCCAGAATGTCCAAGTGAACGTGCTTTGTAACGATATAATTCATCACTCGACTCACTCGCATCACGGTAGACAATAATTTCTTCCGATGTTCGTGTCATTCCTAATTGATGAAGATTCATCTCCTTACCGCCTAACGCGCGATCTGCTCTCCACATATGTGCGTTAATTTTAGCCCCCCACGTCGGATCTGACGCATACATCACGTTAGCACCGATTGTTTTATTTCCTGGTGCTGCCCCGTTCGCATAAGCCCCTTGTGGCATTCCGTAGTTTTTATTCATGTATTCACGGATGAACGCATCTACACTCGCCTCTGGTATTTCATATTTCTCTCCTGCTTCAGGCGTACTGTCGAATACACGTATTCCGAATAAGTTATTTTTCGTTTGAGCATTTACACTCATCCCGTAATTACTTTCATGAATTGCTGTCGCTAAAATAAATAACGCATTCACACGATGCTCTTTTTCAACTTTTTTCAAATGATCACCTAAACCGATAATTTTCGATTTCACTGTCGCATCTTTATAAGCCGCTAAATTTAAAGCTTCTCTCTGCTGTAAAACATCCATAATAAATTGATCTAATTCTTCAGCGGTGTAAGGTGTCTCTGTACGGAAAGATTGGAATTGGAAATATGGGTAATGCGTTACTTTCGCTCCGTGCTCACTCGTAAAATGAACGCCATCCGTCGAATAATATTTCACACCTTTTTGGAAAGTAGACGGTGCTGGCCCTACTTCGTAAGTTGCTGTCGTCTTTCTTAAATGATTCGCCGTATGATGAACGAGATTATTATTTTGATTCACTGTGTAATGATCTCGCACAGCTACGAGTGATTTCGGAACGAGTCCGACATCTCTCGGTTGCGCATATCCAACGGTGTCGCCAACTTTTACTTTAATATACTTTTCCGTTTGCTCTAACAATTCAAATTCGCGCCCTGACTCCATGTACGTCAACTGCTTTTTGAAATTCGGTTTTTCGAACACTCGAGTTGTCGCTCCTGAAAGGCCAGCATAGGCTACCCCATCTTTCACACGAACTAAAAAACCATCCTCCATAAAACCGACAGCATTAGCATCTTGATTTAATTTTGCTGCCGCTTCCGTATAAGAAGAATATACTTTACCATCTGGTTTTAAACTTCCGTTTTGAATGTACACGAGCTGGAAGCCTGTCGGAACAGGTGTCGGCTTTTCTACCGGTTTTTCTTCTGGTTTCTCTTCGGGTTTTACATTCGGTTTTTCCTCTGGTTTAGTAGAAGGTTTCTCTTCAGGTTTGTCGCTCGGTTTTTCCTCTGGCTTTGTAGAAGGATTCTCTTCTGGTTTGTCACTCGGTTTCGGATCTAATATAGCAGGCAAGTCTCTATCTACTAATTTTTCTTGAAGACGAGAAACAATTGTTGCGAATTGACCTCGTTTCGTGTAATCATTTGGCGAAAATAATACGCCATTCGCTGTTGGAATTCCTTTAATAATACTTTCCGTGCTCACTCGGTCGACAGCGATTTGATAACTTTCTAAAATGTGATTACGGTCAATATAATTTGTTTTTTGAACATTTGTCGGAACTTCATACATCGTCAATACACGATCAATAATCGCTGCAGCGTGTTGTCGACTAATTTCTACTGTCGGACGATACTCTCCTTTTGTAAACCCATTTACGATTTTATAATGATGCAATGTGTTGACCGCTCGAATTAACTCTGGATCTTTCCCCAAGTCATGAAAGGCGTTGCTCTCAATCGCATAAGGCTCCAAATCTAGAGCGCGATATAACATGAGTGCGAATTGACCGCGCGTTACAGGACGATTCGGATAAATATTCCCCGTTCCGTCCCCTTTCATGACACCGTTCTCTACCATTTTCAAAATCGCTTGCTCATGACTTCCCCCATTCAAATCATGAAATGAAGCAAATGTTTGAACCGGTGTTAAGCAAAGTGCCGCTGTTAAACCAAATGCTGCTAAACTTTTTTTCATACTGCCATTCCTTCTTTCCTATCGATTAAATTATTCAAAAATTACTGTTGAAAACTGAATGCTCGTCGATTGGCCATTTTTGAACTTCAGCCCTTCAATTGTCACTTCAAATACTTCATTCTTTGCCATCGGATAAATAGAAGTGTACGTCGGCTGGAAAATAACTGTCTCACCTGTCGTCCATGCGTGCGTTGTCGTTCTAGCAAAGAAACCATCTGCTTTTTTATTTGTGAAATTCCAAACTTTTTGATCTCGTACGCGCTTTAGTTTAACGCGAACGTTAGAATCGAGTGGTGCATAAATCGTAGGCGATACGCTGACAGACCACGGTAATACATTCGCCTTTAACTCTTCGACGAATGGATTGAACAACTCGGCTGGAAATGCACCTTCGCTCGGCCAGCTAATGAAAGGAGGACGATACTTTTCTTCAAACCCAACGCCATTTTCAAATACTTTCATCGCTGTGTAAGGTACCTTGTTTTTAGACTCTGCAAACCCGAAACCGACATATTGAAGATTTGGATTTAATACCCATAAACGATGACCTACTGTTTGACGGTTTTTCGGATCGCTATCCACCATATAACCGTAAGCGATGCTTGACGCAATATCGTAGTAACCAGACCCTAAGTTTGAAGAAGCGGCTCCTTCTCTTCCTCGTTCGTATAATTCTTCTTTCATATTAAAAGGCTTTGCAGGATAGTGGGTTAATTCCCCGTCTAAAATCGCCATTAAGCCTGCTCCCGCTTGCGCACTTTCATTATAACTATTTTTCATTTGGACATTTGCCGGTAAGTGAGCGATCATCCGCACGTAATTCGTCATTTGTAGAGCTTGTCTTCTCGCTTCATTTGTCGTATCTCCATAGCGGTAAGGCGGTGTCGTGAGTGCTGGTAAACGCACTTGCGGAACAAGTTGTAAATTCATTTTCTGTTCATAGTTACGTATTTTTTGAGCGTGTTGGTAAGCTAATAAATTCGGATGGTTTTTTAATGTTCTTCCAGGTAATACTCTCGCCTCTTGCTCATGCCAACGAATCGCACGATCTACCATCATCGCCCACTGCGCTCGCGTAATTTGAGCATGAGGACGAAACGACCCTTTCGCTCCTTTCACGATATTTAATTGAGACAATGTCTGAACGTATTTTGCGTAAGGTGCATTCTCGGGGACATCATCGTAACTTACTTCAGATTCTTCTACTATCGGAATTTGAAAAGTCTCTGTCAATAATTTTACAGCTTGCGAACGTTTCAATGGTAAATTTCCACGGAACGTTTGGTCCGCATAACCGTCCATTATAGAAGAAGCTTTCATCGTTATAACATGTGGATAATACCAATCAGAGACTGTAACATCTTTAAAATAAAAAGTACCTAAATCATAACTCGGACGATTCAAATCATATTGTGTTTGAATGAGCGCTAACATTTTCGCACTTTGCGCTCGCGTCACTAGATTGTTCGGTCTAAATTCATCACCATATCCTGATATGATGTTCCTTTGAACCATTTTTTGAACAGCGTCATAGTATTCAGCCGAATTAGGTACATCTTTAAAAGATGACGCCTCTGCCAATACCGGTTGAAAACCAATTACAACAACGAACAATGCAAAATAACACAATAACTTTTTCATTTGTTCCTCCTTCTTCACAAACATCAAAATGTCTATTCATTCAGTATAGCTCATTTAGGAACATTTATTGTACTGTTTTACTAAGATGTACATTATTTTTCTCCTTAACATATGCTATAATGAATTGATAGTTTATCTTTTTAAAAATTAGAAAATAAAGTCGAGCAATCGATTGAACTTAGGTGATTGAACATGAAAAACAAAATGTTAGCTGAGCGCTTTTTATCCGCTCTCTCTAGCATAAAACGTCCAATCGAATCGCATAATATAATACATCTCAAACGACAAAGATGCTTCGTACTTTACTATAGGCGGGATGCAATATGAATAAAATGAAAATAGCATCACTCCTTTTTTTATTGTCTACCTTTGTGTTAAAATTTTCGAGTATGATTCGTGACCTCATTATTGCTGCACTTTTTGGTGACTCGTATCAAGCTGACGTCTACTTTGCAGCGATGACGATTCCGAACGCATTAATTTTATTTTTATTAACAGGGATGAAAGATGCTTTCTTACCAAGTTATTTCAAATACGATGCCCTAGGACGCG
>JASLHQ010000191.1 GCA_030152265.1 Savagea sp. | reverse complement strand
GAATGTTTTCAATGCATCAGGTGCGAGCTTTCCAAATTCATTCGTTTTGCTGAAGTATTCTTTTTTGTACAACGTATCGCCTTCTTCTCCATCGTATGAACGGAATGCGTTCGCCGCATGCGCAAAGGCGCTTCCCGCTTTCAATGCGCTCGCAACTAAGATTGCCTCCGCTAATTCTTCTTTCGTTGCACCTGCTTTTTTCGCTGCGCCTGTATGGATGTCGATGCAGTATGCGCATCCTGTCGTCGTCGCGCTCGCTACTGCGATAATTTCTTTTAATTTCGTCGATAATGCACCTTCTTGGAATACCGCTTGGTTCCATGCGCCAAATGCTTTATTCGGCTGTTGTGCTAATTTCGATAATTGTCCTAATTGTTGAATGCCTTCTTTTGCGTATAATGTTGTCATATTTACTCTCTCCTTTTTTGCTTTTCTTATATTAGTTAATTCCTATCGGTTTACTATGTTTAGAAGAAAGTGAAAACGATGATTTCTGTCTCTCTTTCAAATAAAGAAAAAACTCTCCCAGTAGGAAGAGGTTAGAATGACTGAATTCATCGTTCGTTCTCTTCCTTATCTTTCAAGCGAATGCTTGCTGGAATTGGCACCATTGTACTCTCGTACTGGTTGCCGCAGGATCGTAGGACCAGATTCCTCCCCTGCTCTGGATAAGGAAAAACTATGTAGTTGAAAAGCTTAAGTCCAACTATACAAGATGCTTTTTTGAAAGTCAACACTTTTTATTAACTTTTCTGAATATTTTGTTTTGAAAGTATTTTCAATGCGCTCAAACCCGCTAAACATAGAGAACATTGCGAAATATATTTTGAATTTTATTTTTGATTCAATCCATAAAGCACTTCAAAATAAAGAAATCTAAAATGAGGATTCCTCATTTTAGATTTCTTCTCGTTATTAATTACGCCCCTACCAGGAGTCGAACCCGGATTTCAAGAACCGGAATCTTGCGTGTTATCCATTACACTATAGGGACAGACTTTTACTATTATAGCGAAATTGCGATTTTTTCGCAATGTCCAAATAAAAATGGAACATTCCACTTCACTTACATCTAAAATATCGAGCATTCCCTCCTTTTAATTTATCCCAAATTATACAGTTGAAACAATATTTGTAATAAGTTATATTATGATTATGAAAAATACAAAAATGAACAAACGACAATATGCATACTATGTAATACGTTCAAGAATTTTAGATGGCACTTACGTAGCGGGACAACGAGTTGTGATCGATCAAATCGCAAAGGAGGTCAATTCAAGTCATATTCCAGTACGCGAAGCGATTCATCAACTGGAATCTGAACAATTAATTGAATATGAGCCAAACGTTGGCGCTATCGTGAAAGACATTAACAAACAAGATTTTGAACAAACGTTAGAACTGTTAGCAGTACTCGAAGGATATGCTACTGCTTTATCTGCTACATACGTGACAGAAAAAACGATTGATCAATTGACCGCTATCAATTTACAAATGAAACATCAGCTCGAACAATATGAAACAGAGGAAGCGCAAAAGACGAACCGATTGTTTCACTATACAATTTATCAACATTGTCCGAATGAACCACTCATTCGTAATATTCGAGAACTTTGGGAACGTTTAGATATTGTGAGACAAAATGGATTAACGTTCTTTCCACCGCGCACCTCTCATACGATTCAAGAACATGAACAACTGTTACAACTATTCCGAGACGAAGCGTCATTCGTCGTAATTGAACGAGCGGCACGTGAACATAAAATGAATACGTTACACACTTTTCGAGAAACGTATCAATCGTAAAATAAAAAACGAAGCTACTCTAACTAGAGCAAGCTTCGTTTTTTTACATAGAACAGCATTTCGCATTAAAGTCGGATTGAAATAAATTTCGTTTCTAAATAGTCTTCAATCCCTTGACGACCACCTTCACGACCGAGACCACTTTCTTTAAATCCACCGAATGGCGCTTGTGGCGTTGATGGCGCACCATCATTTAAGCCGACAATTCCGTATTCTAACGCTTCGCTCACACGAATCGCTTCCGTTAAGTTTGTCGTGAATACGTACGCCGCTAAACCGAACGGAGAGTTGTTTGCGCGTTCTACAGCCTCATCGATCGTTTTAAATGGTGTCACAGGTACGAGCGGACCGAATGTTTCTTCGTACATACATAACATATTATCTTGAACGTTTGAAATGACAGTCGGTTCATAGTAAAATCCTTCAAGGTTCGGACGTTCTCCGCCGATTGTCACTTTCGCACCTTTCGCTACGGCATCTTTCACTTGCTCATCTACTTTGTCGAGTGCTGCTTCGTCAATTAAAGGACCGATATCTGTCCCTTCGTCTAAACCGTTACCGATTTTAAATTTCTTTACCGCTTCCGTTAAACGTGTAACGAATTGTTCTTCAATCGATTCATGGACGAAGACGCGGTTCGTACAAATACACGTTTGTCCTGCGTTACGGAATTTCGAAGCGAGAACTCCTTCTACCGCTCGGTCGAGATCCGCATCTTTTAAAATGATGAACGGTGCGTGACCACCGAGTTCGAGCGATATTTTTTTCATCGTATCTGCTGCATCTTTCATCAACAATTTTCCGACTTCTGTTGAACCTGTAAATGTCAACTTACGGACGCGTGAATCTTCATTCCACGCTTTTCCGATTTCGCTACTGCTCCCTGTTACAAGGTTCAGTACACCTTTCGGAATTCCTGCTTGTTCAGCGAGTTCAATTAATGTAATCGCTGTGATTGGTGTGTACTGTGCTGGCTTCAATACTGCTGTACAACCTGCCGCTAATGCTGGTGCTAGTTTACGCGTGATCATCGCTGCCGGGAAGTTCCAAGGTGTAATCGCAGCGACGACACCGATCGGTTGACGATGCACGAGAAGACGCTTATCGCGATGAGATGCCGGAATCGTCTCCCCGTAAATGCGTTTCGCTTCTTCGGCGTACCATAAAATATAACCGTTCGCATAACGAACTTCTCCGAGCGCTTCCTGGAGTGGCTTCCCTTGCTCTGTCGTCATCATTTTCGCGATGTCGAGTTCGTTTTCTTTCACAAGTTCGTACCAGCGATATAAGTAATCACTACGCTCTTCTGCTGTTAGTTGCTTCCACGTTTTGAACGCTTCTGCCGCTGCGTCTGTTGCGCGATTCGCAAGCTCAGTCCCTCCATATGGAACTTGCGCTATTACTTCTAACGTCGCTGGATTCACAACTTCTTTTTGCTCTAAATCTTGACCGATCCATTCGCCATTAATGTAGTTCAAATATTGTTGTACTGCCATTCCATTTCCCCTCTTTCTTAAAAAATGATTTTGAATTACTGTAAACTATTTTAACATTGATTGCTCGACCTCACGTATCGAACGTTCTACACATTGAAAAAATAGTAAAGTACAATGGAAACTTACATATGTTATTTTTCCCTTCATTAGAAGAAAAGAAACATATTTTTACGCGATGCATTTCTTTTGACCTTCATTGACCATAGGTGTATGATACGTATAAAGCTAGTACTTGAGCACTTCTTTCTATATAATAAAAAAGATAGTGTTCGAGTTATTCAAAAGGAGGAACTACTACATGAACTTAATTCCAACAGTTATTGAACAGACGAGCCGTGGTGAGCGTGCTTACGACATTTACTCACGTCTTTTGAAAGACCGCATCATTATGCTTGGTAGCGGAATCGACGATAACGTAGCAAACTCAATCGTGGCACAACTTCTCTTCTTAGAAGCGGAAGATCCAGACAAAGATATTTCAATCTACATTAACTCACCTGGCGGAAGCATTACAGCAGGTATGGCGATTTACGATACGATGCAGTTTATTAAACCAGATATTCAAACAATTTGTATCGGTATGGCTGCTTCAATGGGTGCATTCTTATTAACAGCGGGTACGAAAGGCAAACGTTTCGCTCTTCCAAACGCTGAAGTAATGATTCACCAACCACTCGGTGGCGCACAAGGTCAAGCGACTGAAATCGACATCGCTGCAAAACGTATCTTATTCTTACGCGACAAATTAAACCGCATTATGGCAGAGCGTACAGGTCAACCGTTAGAAGTGATCGAGAAAGATACAGATCGCGATAACTTCATGACAGCTGAACGTGCTCTCGAATACGGTTTAATCGACCATATCGTAGAACGTCACGACGAAAAAATGGCATAAAACAAATAAAATCCTGAATCGAGCATTCGCTCTGTTCAGGATTTTTTTCATGTAAAAGTGAATGTTCGATAAGACCATTTACTTTTTATACTTATTCTTCTGATTCAACGAGTTCTCCTAATTCTTCCAATGCCTTTTCTTCATCGGCACCTTCCGCTAAAAGCTTGATTGTCGTCCCGCGTGCGATCGCTAAGCTCATGACACCCATAATACTTTTCGCGTTGACGCGTCGTCCGTCCTTTTCTAAAAAAATATCAGAAGCAAATCGATTTGCTACTTGAACGAATAATGCCGCTTGTCGTGCTTGTAAACCTGTCTTCATTTGAACTGTTGTCTCTATCTCTCGCATGTCGTCTTTCCTCCTCATCTTACACTTTCATGTTCTTTTAAATTGTTCGCAATTTCTTCGATTTTTCGTAAGCGATGGTTAATTCCAGATTTGCTGACGGGTCCACCTGAAATCATTTCGCCGAGCTCTTTTAACGTGACATCTTGATGTTCTACTCGTAGACGCGCTACTTCTTGTAGTCTCTCAGGCAGTTCATCGATGCCGATCGTTCGCTCAATTAATTTAATATTTTCAACTTGTCGTTGCGCTGCGCTAATCGTCTTATTTAAATTCGCTGTTTCACAGTTGACGAGGCGATTCACACTATTTCGCACGTCACGAATGATACGGACGTCCTCAAATTTCATAAGTGCTACATAAGCTCCGACAATTCCGAGAAAGTCGGAAATTTTCTCAGCTTCTTTTAAATAGGCGATATAGCCTTTTTTACGTTCGATTGACTTCGCATTTAAATCGTATACGTTCATCAAATCGACGAGCGCTTTACTCTGTTCTTCATATACTGAAAAAATTTCTAAATGATAGGATGATGTTTCAGGATTGTTAACCGAACCTCCCGCTAAAAATGCCCCTCGTAAATAAGAACGTTTGCAACAATCATCTTGAATTAACTTTGGATCAATTTCATTTTGAAATTGAAATCCTTCTTTTAAAATACTTAGCTGTTCTAATATTTTTTTCGCATCTTTACGTATGCGACAAATGTACACGTTATTTTTTTTCAAACGCATTTTGCGACGGACGAGCAACTCGACCTCCACTTGATACAATGCTTTTAAATTAGAGTACATCCGCCTCGCAATTGCTGCGTTTTCAGTTTGAATATCTAAACTCAACTGTTTATTGGACAAAGATAGAACACCGTTCATTCGAATGAAAGCAGCTGTTTCTGCTTTTAAACAACATTCGTCTGCTTCGACTTGCGTTAATTCTTTCTTCGTTTTTGAAGCGAATGACAATTGAATTTCTCCCTTCCGTTCACGATACGATATCGTCTATTCATTATACTACACATATGAAAATTGTTTAAACCAATTCCCCAACTTTACTGGATCATGAACTATCCGACCATTTCGATACGAAGCGATATCCGCCCGTGCAATATGTAAACCTAAATGTTGTAAAGCTTCCATATCATGTTCAACGAAACGTATTTTTTTCTCTCGTAATTGCGCATCGCTTATTTTATCAAAATGATCGGATTCATGCAGGACGACCGTATGTAAAAAACGCTCACCGACATGATCGTACAATGCTTCTACATGTTCAGAAGCAGTATATTGTACCGTCTCGCCAACTTGTGTCGTCAAGTTGCTAATATACACCTTTTTCGCCTGCGCTTCAATGACTGCCTCTTTCACTTTGCGAACGAGCAAAGTCGGGATGATTCTCGTATATAAACTACCCGGTCCAATTAAAATGTAATCCGCTTCCGCAATCGCTTGTAAAGTCTCTTCTAAAGGCTCTACTTCTTGAGGAGATAAATACACTTTTTGAATGCGACTTCCGTATACAGGTATTTTTGATTCACCTGTAATAATC
>JASLHQ010000162.1 GCA_030152265.1 Savagea sp. | reverse complement strand
CGGCAATGTATGTGGCATTATCGCATTGCCAGAACGTGCAACGGAAGCAGTGATCGGTGGAACGGACGGACTTCCATTTTTCGAATCTATTTTAAACAATTGGAGTGAACAATAAATGGTTGAACCTACAGCGCAACAAGTGAAAGAAGAAAAATTGTATTTGCAAATGGGTATGACGGATGAAGAGTTCGCACTCGCAGAAAAAATGCTCGGCCGTACACCGAACTATACAGAAACAGGTATTTTCTCCGCTATGTGGTCAGAGCATTGTTCATATAAAAGCTCGACACCTGTATTGAAACGATTCCCAACGAAAGGTCCACGTGTTTTACAAGGGCCAGGAGAAGGAGCGGGAATTGTCGATATCGGGGATAATCAAGCGGCAGTATTCAAAATGGAATCTCATAACTCACCTTCTGCGATCGAGCCTTTCATCGGCGCAGCTACAGGAGCTGGAGGAATTTTACGTGACGTCTTCTCAATGGGAGCTCGTCCAGTAGCGCTCGTTAACTCACTTCGCTTCGGTGATTTAACAGATGCACGCGACCGTTTCTTATTTAAAGAAGCGGTAGCAGGGATTGCGCATTACGGAAACGTCATCGGAATTCCAACGATTGCAGGGGAAGCGCAATTTGACCAAAGTTATTCACATCGTCCACTCGTTAACGCGATGGCGGTCGGATTGTTAAATCATGAAGACATTCAAAAAGGTGTCGCATCAGGTGTCGGTAACACAGTTATTTACGCTGGTGCGAAAACAGGTCGTGACGGTATTCACGGTGCGACGATGTCTTCTGCAGAAGTGACGATTGAAGAGGAAGAAGAACTTCCAATTATGCAAGGGGGAGACCCTTATTTAGAAAAGCTCGTCATGGAAGCATGTTTAGAACTCGTTCATTACGATTCACTCATCGGAATTCAAGATATGGGAGCAGCCGGTTTAACATCATCTGCAGCTGAAATGGCTTCAAAAGCAGGATACGGTGTCGAGTTAAACTTAGACCTCGTACCACAACGTGAAGAAGGTATGACGGCTTATGAAATGATGTTATCGGAATCACAAGAGCGTATGTTAATCGTCGTTAAAGAAGGTCATGAACAAGAAGTGATCGACTTATTCGATAAATACGGCATTGAAGCATGTGCGATCGGTAAAGTAACAGATGACAAAATGTTACGCCTTCTCCATAAAGGGGAAGTTGTCGCAGAAATTAAAGCGGACGACTTAGCGGAAGATAATCCGGTTTATCATAAAGAATCAAAAGAGCCAGCATATTTTGCTGAATATCAAGCGATGGAAAACGTCGCACCAGAAGTGCAAGATGTGAAACAGACGGCACTCGATTTATTACAACGTCCGACGATCGCATCGAAAGCATGGGTTTACAACCAATTCGATTCAGAAGCGCGTGGCAATACAGTCGTTGCACCAGGCTCATCTGCAGGAATTATACGCGTAGAAGGAACGAATAAAGGACTTGCGATGACATCAGACTGTAACTCTCGCTACATTTATTTAGATCCAGAAACAGGCGGTAAAATTGCCGTTTCAGAAGCGGCACGTAACTTAGTATGTTCAGGTGCAGAACCGATTGCAATTACAGACTGCTTAAACTTCGGTAGCCCGGATAAGCCAGAAGTCTTTTGGCAATTAGAACAATCAGCAGATGGAATTTCGGCAGCATGTTTAGCTTTAGATACACCTGTCATCGGAGGAAACGTGTCATTATCGAACGAAGTGAACGGACAATCTGTCAAACCTACACCGACAATCGGTATGGTTGGACTCGTGAACGATTTATCAGAAGTAACATCATCAACTGCTCAACAAGAAGGAGACGCAATCTACGTCATTGGAGAAGCATTACCTGAATTTGGCGGTAGCGAATTGCAACAAATGCTAGAAGGTGACATTCGCGGTCGTGCACCACAATTGGATTTAGACGTAGAGAAAAAACGTCAAAATCAAGTGCTTCAAGCGATTCGTGAAGGTGTCGTAGCTTCGGCTACAGACGTTTCGGAAGGTGGCTTAGCGGTCGCATTGTTCGAGACAGTATTCGGTGAAACAGTATTCGGATTAGACGTAACTTTACGAGGAGAAGCAGTGACAGCATTATTCAGTGAAACACAATCACGCTTCGTCTTAACAGTTCGTGAAGAAAACCGTCAAGCATTTGAAGCGATCGTTGAAGATGCCGTACATGTCGGAACAGTAACAGCTCAAGAAGTATCGATTAAAGGTGAAGACGGCGACGTATGGATTGCTGGAACAGCGTCAGAATTTCACGATGCTTGGAAAGGAGCTCTTGAATGCTTGCTGAACTCAGAGGATTAAATGAAGAGTGTGGCGTCTTTGGCATATGGGGGCATGAGGAAGCAGCACAGTTTTCATATTACGGATTGCACGCATTGCAACACCGTGGTCAAGAAGGTGCAGGGATTGTTACGACGAGTGGCAATGGCTTAAAAGTAGTGAAAGGCGAAGGGCTCGTCAATGACGTCTTCACGGGTAATACGCTCGATACGTTAACAGGACATGCAGCGATTGGACAAGTGCGCTATACGACGGAGTGTGGACGTGGAATTGAAAACGTCCAGCCTCTCGTCTTCCGTTCTACGACAGGAAGTCTTGCGATTGCGATGAACGGTAACCTCGTCAATGCACGCGATTTGAAAGAGTCATTAGAACAACAAGGAAGTATTTTTCAAACGAATTCTGATACGGAAGTGCTCGCTCATTTAATTAAGCGAAGCCGCGGAACGTTAAACCAACGAGACCGTGTAAAGTCCGCATTAAAAATGTTGAAAGGTGCATTCGCATTCGTTGTGTTAACGGACGATAGTTTAATGGTCGCACAAGATCCGAACGGCTTGCGTCCACTCTCTTTAGGAAAGCTTGGAGATTCGTGGGTTGTCGCTAGTGAGACGTGTGCGTTCGATATTATTGGAGCGAAACACGTTCGTTCGGTCGAACCAGGAGAGCTCATTACAATTACGAAAGATGGTCTTCATTCCGATCGTTTTAAAGAAGCGGATGATCGTGCAATTTGCTCGATGGAATATATTTATTTCTCACGTCCGGATTCAAATATCGATGACATTAACATTCATAATGCGCGCAAACGTTGCGGTATTCAGTTAGCGAAAGAAGTCGGTAATTTAGAAGCGGACGTCGTTACAGGTGTGCCAGATTCTAGTATTTCGGCAGCGATTGGATTTTCAGAAGCGACAGGTATTCCGTACGAATTAGGTCTTATTAAAAACCGTTACGTCGGACGTACATTCATTGAACCGTCTCAAGCACTTCGTGAAAAAGGAGTCAAAATGAAATTGTCTCCCGTCCACCACGTTGTCAGTGGAAAACGTGTCGTCATGGTAGACGATTCCATCGTCCGCGGTACGACGTCACGTCGCATCGTCAAAATGTTGAAAGAAGCCGGCGCGACAGAAGTTCACGTCGTGATTGCATCACCACCACTCGTCAACCCTTGTTATTACGGAGTCGACATTAGTACGGATTCAGAACTCATTGCCACAGGCCGTACCGTGGAAGAAGTACGTGATTTAATTGAAGCGGACTCGCTCACATTTTTATCAGTAGAAGGTTTATTACAATCGGTCGGTCGTTCAGAAGAAATGAAAAATTGCGGACAATGTGTCGCATGTTTCACAGGAGAATACCCGACAGAAATTTATTCAGATACAGTATTGCCCCATGAGAAGGATCTCGCACGATAAACGTTTAGGAGGATATTCATGTCAAAAGCATATGAACAAGCAGGAGTTAATATTGAAGCAGGGTACGAATCAGTAAAACGTATGAAATCACATGTTGAACGTACGAATCGTTTAGGAGTTGCAGGAACATTTGGTGGTTTCGGTGGAATGTTCGATTTATCTGCTTTAAATTATAAAGAACCTGTGCTCATTTCAGGAACAGACGGTGTTGGCACGAAATTGAAACTAGCATTTATGGCAGATAAACACGATACGATCGGAATCGACTGTGTCGCAATGTGTGTAAACGATATCGTCGCACAAGGGGCAGAACCACTTTACTTCCTCGACTATATCGCACTCGGCAAAGCGGTACCTGAAAAGGTAGAAGCGATTGTCAAAGGAATTGCGGACGGTTGTGTTCAATCAGGCGCGGCGCTCATCGGCGGAGAAACAGCAGAAATGCCAGGACTCTATGCAGAAGAAGAGTATGACTTAGCAGGATTCGCAGTCGGCGCATGTGAGAAGAGCAATATCGTGACAGGTGAAAAAGTACAAGCAGGTGACGTCTTAGTCGGAATCGCATCAAGCGGTATCCATTCAAACGGCTATTCGCTCGTGCGTAAAATCGTTTTAGAAGACTCAGGGTATACGGTGAACGATACGATTGAAGGATTTGAACAGCTCGGAACAGTCGGTGAAGCACTTTTACAACCGACAAAAATTTATGCAAAGCCTGTTTTAGATATGTTGAAAGCGACAGACGTTCATGCGATGGGCCATATTACAGGTGGCGGTTTCTACGAAAACGTACCACGTATGTTAAAAGACGGCTTAACAGCAGAAATTGAATTAGGAAGCTGGGAAGTGTTACCGGTATTCCAAATGTTAAAAGAAAAAGGCGAGTTGCAAGATAAAGATTTATACAGTGTGTTCAATATGGGGATTGGCTACATTGTAGCAGTGTCAGCTGAACAAGCAGATGAGATTATCGCGATTGCAGAGAAGCATGGAGAGCGCGCTTATCAAATCGGTACAGTGATTGAAGGAGAAGACCTTCAATTTAAAGGTGAACACGACGGGAGCTTAGCGTAATGAAAAAGCTAGTCGTATTCGCTTCAGGAAGCGGGAGCAATTTTGAAGCGTTGGCAGAAGCTTGCGAACGAGGAGAACTCAAAGCGACAATTGAGCTTCTCATCGTAGATAAAGAAGGAGCATATGCGATCGAACGAGCGAAAAAGTACGGCATTCGCTCGCTCGTTATGCTGCCAAAAACATTCGAATCGAAAGAAGCGTACGAACGTGCAATTTTGGCCGAACTTGAAATAATCGAGCCGAACTTAATCGTGTTAGCGGGGTATATGCGTTTAATTGGGGACACGTTGTTAAGTGCGTATCCGAATCAAATCGTGAACATTCACCCTTCTTTACTCCCTTCATTTCCAGGAAAAGATGCGATCGGACAAGCGGTCGCACACGGAGTAAAAGTGACAGGCGTGACGGTTCACTACGTTGATGCAGGAATGGATACGGGACCGATCATTATGCAACGTGCGGTAAATGTGGTGGACGGAGACGTAGAAGCAACAGCTACAGCAATTCATCAAGTGGAACATGAACTATACAAAGAAGCAATTCAACAAATAATGAAATGACACGTGGAGGGTTACCATTGACAAAAAGAGCGTTAATTAGCGTATCAGATAAAAGTGGCGTATTAGAATTCGCACAAACTTTAGAGCGTTTCGGCTATGAGATTTTATCGACAGGCGGTACGATGAAACATTTGGCAGAAAACGGCGTGAAAGTGACAGCAGTAGATGAAGTTACGAAATTTCCTGAAATTATGGAAGGTCGTGTGAAAACATTAAATCCGATGATTCACGGTGGATTGTTAGCGAAACGTGATGATGCGAACCATATCGCACAAATGGAAGAGCATGGCATTCAAGGAATCGACATCGTATGTGTTAACTTATATCCATTTAAACAGACGATTTCAAAGCCGGATGTACAAGTGGAAGATGCGATTGAAAATATCGACATCGGTGGACCAGCAATGTTGCGCGCTTCAGCGAAAAACCATCAATACGTTACCGTAATTGTCGACGCTGCAGACTACGATGAAGTGCTCGCTCAATTACAAAATGAAGGCGAAACGACACTTGAATTACGCAGACGTCTTGCGGCAAAAGTATTCCGTCACACGGCAGCGTATGATGCGTTAATCTCGAACTATATGACAGAGCTCGCAGGTGAAGAATTCCCAGAGCAAGTGACACAAACGTACGAATTAAAACAGCCTCTTCGTTACGGAGAAAACCCACATCAGAAAGCGGCATTTTATTCACGTCCACTCGGCTCGAATTTCTCGATTGCATATGCGGACCAATTGCACGGTAAAGAATTATCATACAACAATATTCAAGATGCGAACGCAGCAATTCAAATTGTGAAAGAATTCGATATGCCAGCAGCGGTCGCTGTAAAACATATGAATCCTTGCGGTGTCGGAACGGGCGAAACGATTGCGGACGCTTTTGCGAAAGCATACGAAGCAGACCCTACATCAATTTTCGGTGGTATCATCGCATTAAACCGCGAAGTCGATCTTGCGACAGCAGAACAACTTTCTGAAATTTTCTTAGAGATCGTCATCGCTCCAAGCTTTACGAAAGAAGCGTTTGATCTTTTAACGAAAAAGAAGAATATCCGTCTTTTAACGATTTCATTCGATTCTCCGACAGAAGACAAGTGGAATACTGTATCGGTTGAAGGTGGATTACTCATGCAGTCACCGGATACGTACGGTTTTGAAGAAGCGGAAATTAGCGTCGCAACAGACCGTCAGCCAACAGAAGAAGAGTGGGAAGCATTGAAGCTCGGTTGGGCAGTCGTGAAGCACGTGAAATCAAATGCGATCGTTGTGACAGATGAAAACATGACACTCGGTGTCGGCGCTGGGCAAATGAACCGTGTCGGTGCAGCGAAAATTGCATTAGAGCAAGCAGGTGAACGTGCGAAAGGTGCAGCACTTGCATCGGATGCATTTTTCCCAATGCCTGATACAATAGAAGAAGCAGCGAAAGCGGGAATTACAGCGGTCATTCAACCAGGTGGTTCTGTGCGCGATGCTGATTCGATTGAAAAAGCAAACGAATATGGCATGACGATGGTCTTCACAGGAGTACGTCATTTCAAACATTAAAAAATAAAAGAATCGGGCAGACGACTGTCCGATTCTTTATTAGGAGGAAACGTTATGAAAGTATTAGTAGTAGGAAGCGGTGGACGTGAACACGCATTAGCGCGTAAGTTCAGCCAGTCACCATCCGTATCGAAAGTATATGTCGCACCAGGAAATGATGGAATGAAACAAGATGCAGAAATCGTTCCAATCGACGCGTTAAACTTCGAAGTGTTAGCGCAATTTGCGAAAGATCAAGAAGTCGATCTAACATTTGTCGGACCAGAACAACCGCTTGCAGAAGGAATTGTCGACTATTTTGAAAATGTCGGACTCGTCGCATTTGGTCCTTCGAAAAAAGCAGCACAAATTGAAGGAAGTAAATCATTCGCGAAAGAAATTATGACGAAATATAACATCCCAACAGCAGGCTATGAAACATTTACTGAAGTAGCTCCAGCTGTCGCATACATTCGCGAGATGGGCGCACCGATTGTCGTCAAAGCAGACGGACTTGCAGCAGGAAAAGGCGTCATCGTAGCGGAAACGGAAGAACAGGCGATCGAAGCGGTAGAAGATATGATCGGCAATCAAATGTTTGGAGATTCTTCATCGAAAGTCGTCATCGAACAATTTTTAGATGGCGAAGAGTTTTCGTACATGTCATTCGTCCATAAAGGACAAATTTATCCGATGGTTATCGCACAAGACCATAAACGTGCTTATGATGGAGATACAGGACCGAATACGGGCGGTATGGGTTCATACTCTCCTGTCCCACAAATTTCGGATGATGTCGTTCAACGGGCGTATGATGAAGTTGTCGTGCCGACCGTGAAAGCGATGGAAGCGGAAGGTGCTCCATTTACAGGCATTTTATATGCGGGACTTATTTTAACAGAAGATGGTCCGAAAGTGATTGAATTTAACGCGCGCTTCGGAGATCCAGAAACACAAGTCGTATTGCCACG
This sequence comes from Savagea sp., assembly GCA_030152265.1. Classification (GTDB taxonomy): domain Bacteria; phylum Bacillota; class Bacilli; order Bacillales_A; family Planococcaceae; genus Savagea. The sequence goes on along the minus strand of JASLHQ010000162.1, from coordinate 6,919 downwards.
TATGGAGTCAGATTTCGGTGAGTTTATGCAGGCGTTAATGAATGAAGAACCGTACGATTTACGCTGGACAGATGAAGCAGTATTAGGTGTAGTCGTTGCAGCGGAAGGGTATCCTGGTGATGTAGAAAAAGGAAATCCACTTCCAGATTTAACAGCAGCAATTGAATCGAATGTAGAGGTTTATTATGCAGGAGCACAGGAAAAAGACGGCGTGCTCGTCGGAAATGGCGGACGTGTACTCCTCTTAAACGGCCGAGGAAAAGACTTAAAAGAAGCTCAACAACATGTCTATGACGAAATTGTGAAATACAATTGGGATAACTTCTTCTACCGAAAAGACATCGGTTGGCGTACTTTTGATAAATAATCTACAGTTATAAATTTTACATGATTTCTATTTAAAAGCTTATACAATTTGTTGAAGCTACTGTCTGCACTTTACAGGTAGTAGCTTTTTTATGTTTGAACTATGTTTTGCAATCATTGATTTGAATAATTTTTTTAAGGATTTGAACATAATTATAGTAAAGAGCATTTAAAGTGAGAACCTTTACATAAATATACTTATTTAAAAAAATCTTGACAATAGATATGATGTTCCTTATTGTTCAAATGGAAAGACTTACATAAAAAGGAGAAATATGATGAAAAAATTATGGATAGCGATCACTTGTAGTTTAGCGCTCGTCGCTTGTTCAAAAGACAAAGAAGTGGTAGAAACACCCGTAATGGAAGAAGAACCGGAAGAAGTAGTAGAAGAAGTCGTGCTCTACGATACGTTAACGGGAGTGGAAATTGAAGAAGAGAATACGTTCAAGCCAATTGTTGCGACAATCAATAATGATCCGAAAGCTCGTCCGCAAACAGGGGTCGGTGCAGCGGATATGATTTATGAATTTTTAATTGAAGGACAAGGGACGCGTTATGTCGCTCTATATCATTCTGAAATGCCAGAACAAATTGGACCGATGCGCAGTGCACGTCACTATTTTTTACCGATTCCACAAGATTTACAAGCATTTTACGTCGCACATGGATATAGTCCGCTAGCACGCCAACAGCTCGATCAAGGAGCGATTAAACATGTGAATGGGATGGAACATGATGGATCGTTATTTAAGCGTTCTTCAGACCGTTATGCACCTCACAATTCATACATTACATATGAAGCGATTCAACAAGCAATGGAGATGACGAATACGCCACTCGACGAAAAAACATTGCCAGAGTTAACATTTAATGAGGAGCCTGTTGATCGTGGTACAGTCGAAACGATGTCTGTTCGTTACGGTCCGAGCAATTTATTTAAAAGTGAGTATACGTTACAAGAAGATGGGACATACATTCGTTCGGTCAACGGAGAAACGTTTATCGAGCGTTTAACGGGAGAAGCAGTACCTTATGCGAATATTATCGTCATCGAAGGAACGTATGACTGGATCGACCAAGAAGGACGTCGTAATTTTGATTTACAACAAGGAGGACGAGGTTTCCTCTTCCAAAATGGAAATGTATTACAGATTGAATGGACGTATGATGGCGGAATTATTCGTTCATTTGTAGACGGTGTTGAAATTCCTTATGAAAAAGGGAAAACATTTATCCACGCTATTCCTGCTGACTTGTCACTAGAAAATAGTGTTTCATACGAAGAAAAAGTTGAATGACTATTCAGTTTTTGCGATAATTTGAGCAAGAGGTGATAGGTATGTGGACAAAAGATTTACAGGAACAGCAACTTGCGGTTATACGAGGAAAGAAAGCACCGACAATCGTCATTCAAAATGTGACATATTTACACGCGTTTTTTAAACAATGGAAAGTTGGAAACATTTGGATTGATGGGAATCGCATCATCTATGTCGGTACAGAAATGCCGAATCTGTTAGAAGGAACAGAAGTAGTTGATGGAAGTGAACGTTATGCTGTCCCTGGTTATATTGAACCGCACAGCCATCCGACTCAACTATATAACATGGAAGCACTTGCTAATTATGCGGCACAAACAGGAACGACAGGGTTTATATCTGACAATTTACTTCTTCATATGCAATTTGATGAAGTGATGAATGAAGCGATACATGATGAGCTACAACGTTTGCCTTATGCTTTTTATTGGTGGAGTCGACTCGATTCACAAACAGCTTTAATTGATGAAGCAGACTATTTTAATAGTGATAAGTTGAAGCGATGGATGGCACGTCCAGACGTTATTATGGGAGGCGAGCTGACTGCTTGGCCCGTGTTATTAAATGGAAATAAACGAATGAACGATATGGTCGCTTTGGCGAAACAGAATGGTTTAAAAGTAGAGGGCCATTTACCTGGTGCATCAGAGCGTACACTCGCTCAATTAAAATTACTAGGTATAGATGGCGATCATGAATCGATGACATTGGAAGATGTTGAGAAGCGATTGCAACATGGCTATGCGGTGACATTGCGTCATTCATCCATTCGTCCAGACTTAGCAAATATGTTAAAAGGGATCATTTCAGAAGGATGGGATGTTTGGGATCAATTAATGATGACGACAGATGGTTCATCCCCTCTTTTTTATGAAACAGGTGTAATGAACGAATGTGTTCAAATAGCGATTGATGCTGGTGTAAAACCTATTCACGCATATTTAATGGCGTCTTACAATCCAGCACGCTATTATAACTTAAGTGATACACTCGGCGTCATTGCGACTGGTCGACGTGCGATGATTAACTTATTGCGAAACCCGCATGATGCGACTCCGGTCAGTGTTCTGTCTGACGGTCAGTGGATTGTGAAAGATGGAGAAGTTCAACCGATAGATATTGAGGTTGACTGGTCGATGTTAGGCACGTTAGAAACGTCTGTAACGTTAACGGAAGAATTACTTACACCGATGACGAATCTCGGGATTTCTTTAGAAAATGACGTCATTACGAAACCGTATGAGTCAGAGCTAGATTTAATGCTAGATCATTTAAGTTATGCGCATGATGAATCTTTTTTAACAGTCATTTCGAGAGATGGAACGAGTCGCATGAGCTCTGTTATTAAAGGATTTGCAGACCGCATCGACGGAATTGCGACGTCATATTCCAATACAGGTGATTTCATCATCATCGGAAAAAACAAGAAGTCGATGATTCGTGCATTCAATGAAGTGTTACGAATGCAAGGGGGCTATGCTCTCGTTGAAGGAGAAGAAGTAGTCGCATCTATTCCGACACCAATTGCCGGTTCTTTACCTAATTTACCAGTGGAACAATTGATTGAAAAAGAACGCCATTTCAAAAGCGAAATGCAAAGGCTCGGCTATCGTCTAAGCAATTTCGTCTTCACTTTTTTATTTTTACAATCGATGCATCTTCCATTTATTCGCATCACACGTCAAGGGATGATGAATGTTTTAAAACGAGAAGTGCTCGTACCTGCTCAAAAATAAATCTTTCGCACATTAGTGCATGAAAGTGTTACAATAGATTTACGGAAGTATCGTTCGATGTAAATCTATGAGCAGAGGTGAACATTTTGCAAATTAATAAAATTAAAGGAAGACAGACAGATCAACTGTTTGAAGCGATTTTGTCACTTGAAAATTTGGATGACTGTTATCAATTTTTTGATGACTTATGCACGATTAGTGAAGTGCAATCATTAGCGCAACGTTTGGACGTTGCCTTTATGTTGCAGGACCAAAAGACGTATGACTCCATTCAAAAAGAAACAGGAGCAAGTACAGCAACGATTTCACGCGTGCGACGCTGTGTCGATTATGGCTCAGGCGGATACGAAAAAGTTTTGCAAAATATACGATCATCGAAATAAGCACGATCTAGGACCGACCTGAAATGTCATTCAGGTCGGTTTTTTGCTATACTAAATGAATGAATGATATAGAAGAATGGATGATGAACGATGTATGAGAAAAATTGGCGTCATTTATTTAAATTAGACCCAGCCAAACCTTTAGCGGATGAGGATTTGGAGAAAATAGCAGAATCAGGAACAGACGCGATTGTCGTGGGAGGAACCGACGGAATTACACTTGAAAATGTGCTCGATTTACTCGCGCGTATTCGACGTTTTTCAGTTCCTGTCATTTTAGAAGTATCTACGATTGAATCTGTCTCGCTCGGATTCGATTTTTATTTTATCCCGACTGTTTTAAATTCAACGAATGTGAAATGGATGAACGGCTTACATCATGAAGCGTTAAAAGAATACGGTCATTTAATGAACTGGGATGAAGTGTTGACAGAAGGTTATTGCATTATGAATTTAGACTGTAAAGCAGCGAAGCAGGCGGAAGTTGTTGCGAAACCGACGGAAGATGATGTCATCGCGTATGCGCAAATGGCTGAACATCTTTTCGGCTTACCTGTCTTTTATTTAGAATATAGTGGCACGTACGGAGAACCAGAAATCGTCAAAGAGGCGGCCTATCAACTCGAAAGCACGAAACTCTTTTATGGAGGCGGAATCGATACGGTAGAGCGCGCGAAAGAAATGGCGCAATACGCAGATACGGTCATCGTTGGAAATGTCGTCTATACCGATTTAAAAGAAGCGTTACGCACAGTTAAAGCTGTAAAAGAAACTGCAAAAATTGTATAATAGAACAAATGTTCTAAAAGAGGTGGGATAACATTGGATTCAATTACAGCCAATTTATTAAAAGGAATGAATAAAGAGCAACAAGAAGCGGTGCAAGCGACAGAAGGACCGCTTTTAATTATGGCGGGGGCAGGATCAGGTAAAACTCGTGTGCTAACACATCGTATCGCGTATTTAGTCGTCGAAAAAAGAGTGTACCCTTCCAATATTTTAGCGATTACGTTTACGAATAAAGCGGCGCGCGAAATGCGTGAACGTGTCGACGGGTTACTCGGAGCGGGAACGAGTGAACGCATGTGGGTATCGACGTTCCACTCGATGTGTGTGCGCATTTTAAGAAGAGATATCGACCGCATCGGCATATCGAAAAGCTTTACGATTTTAGATAGTGCCGACCAATTAACGGCAATTCGCAATGTGTTAAAAGAACAAAACTTAGACCCTAAGTTGAATGACCCACGCGGTTTACTCAGTGCCATCAGCTCTTTGAAAAACGAATGTATCGACGTGAAGCAATATAAAAAACAGATCGAACATTCGACAGACCCGAGCGAACGACGTGTAGCGGAAGTGTACGAAGGTTATACGAAAATGCTTGAGAAAAACGAGTCTCTCGATTTCGATGATCTCATTATGAAGACGATTCAACTGTTTAAAGAAATGCCTGAAGTGCTTGAACATTATCAAGACCGCTTCCGATATATTCATGTCGATGAGTATCAAGATACGAACGATGCGCAATACGAACTCGTTCAACTGTTAGCAAAAGCGCACCGCAACGTCTGTGTCGTCGGTGACTCGGACCAGTCGATTTATAAATGGCGTGGAGCGAATATCGGAAATATTTTATCGTTCGAAAAAGATTACCCAGAAGCGAAAGTCATTTTATTAGAACAAAACTACCGTTCGACGAAGACGATTTTAGAAGCGGCGAATGACGTCATTCAAAATAACGCAAGCCGTTATGACAAGCAATTGCGTACAGACAATGCAGATGGCGAGCCGATCTATATTTATAAAGCGCGCGATGAAAAACAAGAAGCGCAATTTATCGTTGAAAAAATTATGGAATTGCGCCAAGAAAAAGGATACACATTAGATGATTTTGCAATTTTATATCGAACGAATGCGCAATCGCGAATGATCGAAGAATATTTAGTGAAATCAAATTTAAATTATACCGTTGTCGGTGGAACAAAATTCTACGAGCGGAAAGAAATTAAAGACTTATTAGCATATTTGCGTTTAATTGCGAACAATAATGATGACTTAGCGTTAGCACGAATTATTAACGAGCCGAAACGCGGCATAGGGGCGACTTCATTCGACAAAATGATGAACTTCGCTTTAATGAATGACCGTTCGATTTTCGATGCATTACAAGAAGTCGATTTCATGGGACTTTCTGCGAGAGCAGCGAATGCAGCCCGCACATTCCGTGAAGGAATTCGTCACTTAACAGAGATGCAAGAGTATTTATCCGTATCTGAGCTCGTTGAAGAAGTATTGGAACGAACAGGCTACCGCGATATGTTGAAAAATGAAAAAACGATTGAAGCGGAAAGTCGTTTAGAAAACATTGATGAGTTTTTATCTGTGACAGATGCATTCGAGAAGCGTGCGATGGATGAAGGGGAAGATAAATCTCTCGTTTCGTTTTTAACTGATTTAGCGCTCATTGCGGATATCGATAGCCTCGATCAAGAAGAGGAACAAGAGAGCGAAAAAATCGTCTTAATGACGATGCACTCAGCGAAAGGATTAGAATTCCCAGTCGTTTTCGTCATCGGTATGGAGGAAAATATTTTCCCACATATTCGTTCGATGCATGACAATGAAGAGATGGAAGAAGAACGTCGCCTCGCTTATGTCGCGATTACACGTGCAGAAAAAGAGTTGTATTTAACATGCGCATCAAGCCGCATGTTGTTCGGACGTACGAGCTTTAATATGCCGTCGCGTTTCATCAGCGAAATCGATGCAGAACGCACGGAAATGTTACATCAAGAAAATGTCGTTGTGCAATCAAATGTACCGTTCGCATCACGTAAACCTGTACAACGTACGACGATTCGCAAACCGGTTTATGAAAAGAGTGGTAGCGAGAAATTAGCGTGGCAAGCGGGAGACCGAGCGAGTCATAAAAAATGGGGCGTTGGAACAGTCGTCAGTGTTCGCGGTACAGGAGATGATATGGAACTCGATATCGCCTTTCCACAACCGACCGGCATTAAACGATTACTCGCTAAATTTGCACCGATTGAGAAGGAGTCGTGAGCGATATGTCAAACGTAAAAGAACGTATCGAAGAGTTGCGTAATTT
>JASLHQ010000124.1 GCA_030152265.1 Savagea sp. | reverse complement strand
CAAGTTGCCGTTCAACAATTAAGAAATGAATAAATTCATCGATGTCTCGCATAAGTACCCTCCTTTAAATAGAAAAAGGACGGCATGTGCCATCCTCTCTACTTCTTTTTATTTTCTTTCTGTTTACAACGTTTGCAAATGCCGTGAAACGTAAGCCAGTGGTCTTTCACTGTAAATTGGAAACGTGTTTCGACAATTTTTTCCACTTCGCCGAGTAAATCTTCTTGAATCTCATCTACGGAACCACATTCGATACAGATGAGATGATGGTGGAAACGAGTCGCTCCTTCTTGACGCAAGTCATAGCGTGCGACACCATCTCCGAAGTTAATTTTGTCGACGATTTTTAATTCAGTTAATAATTCTAATGTGCGGTATACGGTTGCCAGGCCAATTTCTGGCGCTCGTTCTTTTACGAGTAAGAAGACGTCCTCTGCGCTGAGGTGATCCTCTTCATTCTCAAGTAGTACCATAACAGTCGCTTCGCGTTGTGGCGTCAATTTATAACTTGCCCCGTGCAACTGCTTTTTTATTCGTTCAATTCGGCTTTCCATGACGACGCCTCCTTCAAGTCACTATCTATTATATCAAATGAAGAAATGATGTGACAATAGAAAGCGTGTCGGTTTAACAACATGTTCATCATTCTCAACCTTCTATCTTTATGCTAACGAGTTATTTAGACTAATTATTATTTAGTATACGGGAACTGTTGTTGTACGTAAAGCAATGCGAATGCCGTTTTCGCATCGTAAATTTTTCCATCTTTCATCCATTGCAAAGCTTCCTCTAATGAAACTTCATGAAGACGAACGAATTCATCCTCATCCCCTTCGCGTGGCGCACTCAATTTTTCAAGGTTGGACGCTAAATAGACGTGAATAATTTCATCGGCAAAGCCTGGTGATGTCGCAAATGATTGGACATGTTTCAATTTATGCGCTAAATAACCTGTCTCTTCTTCCAGTTCACGAAGCGCGCAATTTTCTAACGTTTCTCCCGCATCGATTTTCCCTGCTGGAATTTCAATGATGGCACGTTCGAGCGCTTTTCGATACTGTTCGACGAGGACGATGTTTCCGTCTTCTGTTAAAGCGATGATAGCGACCGCTCCTGGGTGTGTCACAATTTCTCGTTTACTTTGTAAGCCGTTCGGTAATTCAACATCGTCGACATGCAATGAAATAATCTTTCCTTCAAAAAGCGTTTCTCGTTTCACTGTTTTTTCTTCTCCGAATTTCATCTCGTCAACCCCTTTTCATATTCTTTTTCATTACATCTATTGTATCATGAGAATGAAGGGGGAACGATTATGAAGACTAGAACAATTGGTAAAAGTGAACTCGTCGTTTCTGAAATCGGACTCGGGTGCATGTCGCTCCCGACAAATCAAGAGGAAGCGCGCTCAGTCATCGATGCTGCTTTAGATTATGGCATTACGTATTTCGACACAGCCGATTTATACGATGCAGGACAAAATGAAATCGTCGTCGGACAAGCACTCAACAAACGTCGAAACGAGATCATTCTCGGAACAAAAGTCGGCAATGCGATGAATCCTGATGGGAAAACGTGGACGTGGAATCCATCGAAAAAACATATTATATCGAGCGTAAAAGAAAGTTTACGTCGCTTGCAAACCGATTATATCGACTTATATCAACTTCACGGAGGGACGATGGAAGATGACGTAGAAGAAACAATTGACGCTTTCGAGACGTTAAAAAAAGAAGGGCTCATTCGAGAATACGGCATTTCTTCCATTCGACCGACTGTCATTGAACGTTTTACAGAAATGAGCGATGGCGTTTCGGTCATGATGCAATACAATTTGCTCGACCGTAAAGCAGAGCAAGTATTTCCATTGCTCCAACAACGAAACAATAGCGTCATCGTGCGCGGTGCGATTGGCAAAGGTTTACTGACGGAAACATTCGCTAAGCGACTAGCTAAAGATGCTGCATTCCCACCGTTTACGAACGCGCAACTTTCAGAACTTCTGCCAAAAGTCGAAGCGATTGAACCGCATATGCAAGCTGCCGCCCTCCATTATTTATTGCAGTCACCTGTTGTAGCGACGGTATTGATCGGATCTCGCACAGTCGAACAACTGCAAAACTCTTTACACGCTTACAATCAAACGATCAGCGAAGATACATTGCAACAAATTGAACAGCTTATCCCATTTCATCCATACGTAGAACATCTTATCGATTTTGAGCGTTATCATTAAAAAACATGGAGCAAAAATTCGCTCCATGTTTTTTATTATAAATCGAATGTCGCCGTCACTGGACAGTGATCACTCCCGAGCACTTCTGATTCAATCGTCACCGCTTGTAAACGGTCGGCTAGACGGTCGCTCATCATAATGTAATCGATACGCCACCCGATATTGCGGTCTCGCGCTTTATTCATATAACTCCACCACGTATAAGCACCTTCTGCATCGGGATAAATGTGTCGAAACGTATCGGTAAATCCTGCTTCTAAAAATGCTGTATGTTTCGCACGTTCTTCGTCAGTAAATCCTGAATTGCCACGATTCGGCTTCGGATTTTTCAGATCGATTTCCGTATGTGCAACGTTCAAATCCCCACAATAAATGACAGGTTTTTTCGCATCGAGCGTCTGTAAATAATGACGCACATCATCTTCCCACTCCAATCGCTCTTCTAAACGACTTAAATCACGTTTCGAGTTCGGTGTGTATTCCGTAATGACATAATAATCATCATATTCTAGCGTAATGATACGTCCTTCTTTTTCAGATGTCGCTTCTCCTACCCCGTAATGAACGGAAAGTGGTGTATGCTTCGTAAAAATAGCTGTGCCAGAGTAGCCTTTTTTCTCCGCATAATTCCAATACATTTCATATCCTTCTAAATCTAACTCAATTTGTCCTTCTTGCAATTTAATTTCTTGTAAACAGAAAAAGTCAGCATCCGCTTCATGAAAATAATCTAAAAAACCTTTTTTCACAACAGCGCGTAATCCGTTCACATTCCACGTTACGATTTTCAAACTATTCATCCTTCCTGAATCGATTCAATTGTATAATGTTCTTTCGGTAAAACTGGTTGTTCTCCCAAAATGAGACGCGCAAGTTCCGCTCCGACGAACGGACCGACCGTTAAACCAGAAGCCCCGAGACCATTAGCCGTCCATACATTATTGGTCGACGGAACAGTCCCATATACGACAGAATACGTCGGTGTATGAGGTCGCACACCGACTCTCACTTCAAGCAAAGTCGCTTCTTCTAGTTTCGGAGCTACCGTGAACGCTTTGTCTAAAATAGAGTGAACCCCTCCTGCTGTCACGTTTAAATTCGTATACTCATCCTCATGTGTCGCTCCACAAATGATGCGATCGTCTTGCGGAACGATATAATGATTACCATCTGGCATGACGACAGGTAAATGCGATACGTCTTCCGCTACTTGCAAGTGCGCAATTTGAGCTTTTTGACCTCGCACTGGGAAGGGGACTTCAATGGAGGCGAAAGTTTCGGCAGCCCAAGCACCCGTCGCGATGACGATGCGGTCTCCTTCGACACGTTCACCATTTAAAGTGACGAATACATCTTGTCCTTTGCGATGCAATTTCGCATCTCCTATGAGCTCTTTCAAATGATAACGACGCGCTGCTTCAAGTAGAGCACTTCGCAATTGCTTCCCGTCGACACGTGCTCCACCTGTGACGAATAAAGAAATAAATCGCTCATCGAGATAAGGAAAACGTTCCAAAGTTTCTCGTTCGTTTTGCGTGTCACATCGTCCGATTTCGGGCGCGTCTTCTGTTCGTTTTATAATTAACTTTTCGATTTTTTCTCTCTTTTTTTCATCTTCATATAGACGAACGACACCATTTTGTGCATACCCGATTTGTTCGACACCGTCTTCTTGCAACATTTGACGAAGCACATCGTAATATTTTGCTCCTTCTTTCGCCAAAGCATACCACGGCTTGTTACGGCGCTGCGACAACCAAGGTGCGACGATTCCTGCAGCGGCATCTGTCGCTCTTCCTCGTTCTTCACGGTCGATCAACGTTACCGCAACTCCTCGTCTTGCGAGATTGTACGCGGTACTCGCTCCGATAATTC
>JASLHQ010000070.1 GCA_030152265.1 Savagea sp. | reverse complement strand
GAGCGCCAAACGAATGACAGAACAGCTCACCGCAATCGGTCGCTCTATCGATGATGTAGAAGCGGTCTTTGTGACGCATGAGCATAGTGATCATATTAAAGGGATAGGCGTACTTGCACGCAAGTACAAACTACCGATTTATGCGAACGAAAAAACATGGGCGGCGATGAGTAAATCGATCGGCCACGTCCCGTCCGACTTACAATACAATTTTAAAATGGAAAGCGTCGAATCATTCGGAGGACTTCAAATCGAATCATTTGGAGTCTCTCATGACGCTGCAGACCCGATGTTTTATACGATGCATGCAAATGACCGAAAACTCGCCATCATCACAGATACGGGCTATGTGAGCGATCGTATGAAAGGCATCATTCAAGCGGCGGACGCATTCGTCTTTGAATCGAACCACGACGTCGGCATGTTGCAAATGTGTCGTTATCCATGGTCAGTGAAACATCGAATTTTAAGCGATGTCGGCCACGTTTCGAACGAAGATGCGGCAGTAGCGATGAGCGATGTAATCGGAGATAAAGAGACGAAAATATTTTTAGCTCACTTAAGTAAAGATAACAATATGAAAGAATTAGCACGAATGACGGTATCACAAATTTTAGAGTCATTTGAAGTACCAGTAGGACAACAAGTTCAATTGTTTGATACAGACCCGAACATACCGACAAAATTAATGGACGTATAAAAGTTATCCACAAAACATCGTTTTGTAATGAAAATTTACAAAGCGATGTTTTTGTATGGAAAAAAGCAGAAGTGTGGATAACTTATACTAACTGTGGATAAATACTAACTTGAATTATCAGATGATTTAAAATCGTCGTACAGCTTGATATGTCAAGCTTGAATCGTTAAAATGAAAAAGGAATAAAGAAAGTAATTTTCAAAAAATGAAAAAGTTATCCACAATATTAAAGACATTTACAAAAACCATACATATAGTGGCGAACATACATTCATCCACAATATGTAGATAACTTGTGGATAAGTGGAGGAAAAAATATTATGCAAATGACAATCATCTCAGTCGGAAAGTTAAAAGAGAAGTATTTGAAGTTAGGAATCGCTGAATTTGAAAAACGATTGCAGGCGTATACGAAGATGAAAATGATTGAAGTCCCTGACGAAAAAGCGCCAGAACAATTGAGTGAAAGTGAAATGGAATTAGTGAAGAAAAAAGAAGGAGAGCGCATTTTAGCGAAAATCGGGCCACAAGAATACGTCATCGCGCTCGACCTACAAGGAAAGATGTGGACGAGCGAACAACTATCTTCTGAAATCGAATCGCTCATGACGTACGGCAATAGTAAAATTACATTTATTATCGGAGGATCCCTCGGCATACACGAAGACGTGTTAAAGCGAGCAGACGCAAAGCTCAGCTTCTCCAAAATGACTTTCCCTCACCAACTAATGCGTCTCATTTTAGTCGAACAAATCTACCGCGCTTTTCGCATTATGAACGGTGAACCTTATCATAAATAATAACGATTCGTACGCAGTATGTTACGATTAACCTCGTAAAAAAAAGGAGTGTGTTCAATGAAGAAATATCAATTTATTCTTTTAGCCGTCGTCATGAGTGTACTACTCGGTGCTTGTTCGTCCTCGAACGGTACGAAAGTTGGAAGTAGTGGGAAGGCTGAGCGGTATGCTGAATATTATGGCACGTACGAGAAAGTGTCAGAAGGGGAGTTAGAGGGGAACTATTTTGAAGATTACGAAGCGGTTCCGTTAGAAGATTATACTGGCTCCAAGACGATCACATTAAAAAGCAATGGTACATATGAGTCTTATAACCGTCATTACTATAGCGATACGGGAGAGTTGTATCGTGAAGTGACGCGAAAATATCAATATCAATTTAAAGACAATCAAGTTATACGCGAACGAGACATTGACGAAACGAATTATAAAGCGTTCAAAAAATTGTATTACAACGATAACGGAGAGTTTGCGAAGTCGGAACGCGATCAATATGAAGAATACGATTTAGTAAAAGAAGAAGAAGATTACGCATTGTTTGATGTCACAGCATACGAAGTGAATGATGAAGAAGAAGTTTGGAGTGACGGTCCTGAAAATCATTTAGAACATGATTTCATCAACATAGAAGGACAATTGATTTCAGTCAATTATTATAAAGATGACGATGTGACAAAGGTTTCTCTTTACAAAAAAATCGATTAAAAATAAGCGTTCATTAAAGATTTGTAAATGGTTCAATTATTATTTTACACTTTTAAAAACATAGGGTGAAAACGTTTTAGTAAGCATATCTTGAGATAAAAGGATATAAAAAACGATTGAGATTATTTTTACCATACTATTTAAAAACATATTGCCATAATTGATTGTGAAAAGTTGATCATTCTCGTAACTTCTTTGTATAAAATATGTTAAACTATTGGATAGGTTATACAATTCCAGAAGAACCCGTGAGCGAATAGGAATGTGCATTTTTTCGGATTCTTTTGAGTATCGATAAAAAAGTAAGGAAGGTAAAGATGACTAATCAACAGATGAATACAGACGTTATTTTAATCGGCGCTGGTGTCATGAGTGCTACATTAGGAACTCTTTTAAAGCAACTCGCACCA
>JASLHQ010000052.1 GCA_030152265.1 Savagea sp. | reverse complement strand
ACGCAATGCTCGAAGCACACTATATTTCTCTGTCTTTTCGTATACTTTCCCTTTTTTACGCATACCTGCCGTATCGATAATTTTATACTTTTGTCCTTCATATTCGTACGGTGTATCCGTCGCATCTGTCGTCGTTCCAGCTACATCGCTCACGATGGCACGTTCTTCGCCGACAATCGCATTGACAAGTGACGACTTTCCGACGTTAGGACGACCGATTAAACAGAAACGAATGACATCATCTTCAATAATCTCTTCTTCCATCTTCGGAAAATGTGCAGCTACCTCATCGAGTAAATCCCCTAGTCCAAGTCCATGTGAACCTGAAATCGGGAACGGATCGCCAAATCCTAGCGAATAAAAATCATAAATGAAATCTCTTTGTTCAAAGTTGTCAATTTTATTCACTGCTAAGACGACGGGCTTTTTCGTTTTGTATAACATTTTCGCCACATATTCATCTGCATCCGTTACCCCTTCACGACCGTTCGTCATGAAGATGATGACATCCGCTTCATCAATAGCTACTTCTGCTTGCGCTTTAATTTGTTCTAAAATCGGTTCATCTCCGATATCAATTCCACCTGTATCAATCATATTGAAATCATGATTGAGCCATTCAGCAGAGCTGTAAATGCGGTCACGCGTTACGCCAGGTACGTCTTCCACAATAGAAATACGTTCACCGACAATACGGTTAAAGATTGTCGATTTCCCAACGTTCGGGCGGCCGACAATCGCTACAGTTGGCTTATTCATTTCGTTCCTCCTCAAAAAGCTTTTCTATCACATTATACTTGAAGCAAGGGGGCTTTTGCATCTTTTTCTCACAACATAAGAAAAAGATGATGACACAAACGCATCATCACCTTTTTTATGTTGCTATAACGAATTATTCAGAAAGTTTTTTTAATTGATCCCCGATGACATCTCCGAATGAAAATCCAGTAGATTCTTCTGGTAATTCAACAGGCTCTTCCACTTGTTCTGCAGGCTTTTCTGTTAAGTCTTTAATACTTAATGATAAACGCTCATCCGCTTCGTTCACGTCTAAAACTTTCACTTGTACCTCTTGACCTTCTTTTAACACTTCTTCCGGTGTTCCGATATGGTCGTGTGAAATACGTGAAATATGAACGAGCCCTTCAACTCCTGGTAACACTTCAACGAATGCTCCGTAAGAAACGATACGTTGAACTTTACCATCTAGCACGTCACCAACTTGCACTTTTTCACCGATATTTTCCCACGGTCCTGCAAGTGTTTCTTTAATTGAAAGTGAAATACGCTCTTGTTCTGGATCGACAGAGAGTACTTTAACGTTCACTTTGTCGCCTTCTTTCACGACATCTTCTACTTTCTCAACATGTTCGTGAGCGAGTTGTGAAATGTGAACGAGTCCGTCTACTCCACCGATATCAACGAATGCACCGAATGATGCGAGACGCTGTACAGTCCCTTCCAATACTTGACCCGCTTCAAGCGTTTCAAGCAATTCGCCTTTTTTCGCTTCTTTCTCTTCCTCTACTACCGCGCGATGCGATAAAATGAGACGATTTTTTTCTTCATCCATTTCAACGATTTTAAATGTCATCGTGCGACCTTTATAATCATCGAATGATTCGACGAAGTAATCTTCTACAAGTGATGCTGGAATGAAACCACGCACGCCTAAGTCGACGACGAGGCCACCTTTTACAACATCTTTCACTTCTGTTTCAATCGTTTCTTGTGATTCAAATTGTTGCTTTAACGTTTCCCACGCTTTCTCTGCATCCACTTGACGTTTTGAAAGGACGTAGTTTTCTTCTTCTACTTTCGTGATTTTAAGCTCCAACTCATCCCCTACAGAAACCGCATCAGATGCTTGCTCGATGTGCAAACTTGAAAGTTCACTAATCGGAATTACTCCATCGAACGGTGCGCCAGTCACTTCAACAACGACAGATTTATCTTCAATTTTCGTTACGACGCCCGTTACACGATCGCCTTCTTTAAAATCTTGTACTTCGTTTAAGTTCATTTCTTCAGTCATATGTAGTCCTCCTCATAGTAACATTACCTCTATCTTAGGCGAATTAAACGAGAAAAACAAAACATTACACTTATTTTTCGATATTTTTATGTGTGTCGATCAATTTTTGTATGCTTTGCATAATGATTTGGGTCACTTCATCCGCAGAAGCTTTGCGTTCGCGCAACTCCTCCATCGGCAATGGTGCGCCATAAATAACAGTCAATCGCTTAAACGGTTTATAAGGACCGATAATCGCACAAGGTACGACATCACATTCACCTCGTAAAGCTAAAAACCCCGCTCCTGTCATTCCTTCCCCTAATTCACCCGTCGTGCTTCTCGTCCCTTCAGGAAAAAGACCGACGACTTCGCCTGATTTCAACAGTTGAAGCGCTTTGCGAATTGCTTGACGATCACTCGCTCCTCGTTTTACCGGGAAAGCTTGTAACTTCGGTAAAAGCCCCTTTAAAATGGGGGCTTCAAAAAGCTCTTCTTTCGCCATGAAATTTACTAAACGTGGGCTCGTAATGCCAACTGTCGGAGGATCTAAATTATCGATGTGATTAGAACATAGTAAAACACCATTATCTTTCGGCATATGTTCCTTTCCGATTACCCGAATACGATAGAGCGGATAAAAAACAATCGAAACGAGCGCTTTTCCTAAAGGGTATAAATTCATTTTGCAATTCGCTCCTTCGCTAATTGCTCAATCTCACGAGCTACCTCTTCAATCGTTCGCCCTGTCGTGTCGATTAACAGAGCATCTTCCGCTTGTACGAGTGGCGAATGCTCGCGCTCTGTATCCAACC
>JASLHQ010000218.1 GCA_030152265.1 Savagea sp. | reverse complement strand
AAATTCGCTAAATATGACTTAAAATATTTAGAAGATCCGAAAGGCGTGTTCGGTGATGAAGAAACAATCAACACGATGACACGTAAAGGATTTAAAGACGACAATCCAAATGCTTACAAATTGCTAGAGCAGTTCGAATGGACGACAGACGATATGGAAGCAGTGATGGCTGAAATCGAAGAAGGAACTTCACCAGCAGAAGCAGCAGCGAACTGGGTAGAAGCGAATGAAGAAAAAGTCGCTACTTGGACAGAAGGCGTTGAAGAAGGTACAGGCGAGATCGAACTCGTTTACGTTGAGTGGGATTCTGAAATTTCATCGACAAACGTTGTCGGTAAAGTGTTAGAAGACTTAGGTTACACAGTGACATTAACACCGCTTGACAATGCGATCATGTGGCAAGCAATTGCAGGTGGCGAAGCGGACGCAATGGTGGCAGCTTGGTTACCAGCAACACACGGTGACTTATACGAGCAGTTCAAAGATGACATTGACAATGTAGGCGTGAACTTAACAGGTGCAAAAATCGGTTTAGTCGTTCCAACATATGTCGACATCGACTCAATTGAAGATTTAGAAGCAAAATAATACGCTCTATTTTTTAATAAATAGGGTGAATAGCAGAGGCATTTTCCGTTTACAATTGAACGGAAAATGCTTTTTTGATTGAAAACTATTTTGGGAATAATAAGGTGTTTTTTGTATATATGGTAAAAATAAACTATAATAAAAGAAAAAGAAAGGAGCATGTAATATGGTATTCCTTTGGTACGGTTCTATTTTAGCAGCGCTTATGACGTTAGCATTCGGTTTATCTCGTCGCTCACCGAAATATGTTGTAATTAGTGCTATTTTATTTTTACCATTTTCTTATTATTTTTTAGGGTTTCCAGTGGCCATTCGCTATATCGGTTTGCTTCCTATCGCGATCCTTCTTCTCGCTATTATAATGAAGCGTAAACGTATGTCGAAAGCAGCGGTTTAAACGGTTCCTCCTCTTTTTGTTTCGCTTATTTCACGATAGGGAATTAAGAGAGGGAGGTGATCAATATGTATCCGAAATTACTTTGGAAACGAGAAGCATTGCAACAAAATGTTGAAACACTCGATTTATATTGTCAGAGGCAAGGGTTGCAGTGGATTGCGGTGACGAAAGGTTTTTGTGCGCATTTACCGATCGTGGAAACATTAGTTCAATCGGGCATGACTCATTTTGCAGATTCGAAGTGGCAACATATTCATGAAATGAAAGAACGCTTTCCGAATATTCATGTTGATCTCATTCGAATTCCGACGAGAGAAGAAGTTCCATATGTCGTAGGTGTAGCGACACGCATCGTCGTCACGTCATATGAGGTAGCGCATTTATTGAATGAAGAAGCAAAAAGTAAAAATATTATACAGCCCATCATCGTGTTTATCGAGCTGGGTGACCGACGTGAAGGCATATCGCAAGAAAAGGCAGCGCAATTATTAAAACGTTTGGACGAGCTTACACATATTCAAGTAGCCGGAGTTGGAATGAACGTCACTTGTTTTAACGGAGTCGTGCCAGATGAAGAGAAGATGCAAGAGTGGGCATCCTTTGTCGAACGTCTTCCTCGAAAGTATGACGTTTATTCAGGAGGAAGTTCTAGTGTTTTGCAAACATTGTGGAATGAAAAACCTCTGCCGTATGTGACGGAGTTACGAATCGGTGAAGCGTTGTTATTCGGTGTGGAAGCTTCGTATGGGGAAGCATTGCCAAAGATGCGTCAAGACGTATTCGAATTGCATGTGCAAGTCGTCGAAGTAGAATGGAAAGAAGAACGACCATCAGGGACGTGCAGTGCGCGTACTTTTCAACAAGAGGTTCGGCAAAATCGAGATGGGCTACGCAAGCGGGTCATCATTCATATCGGGGCGCAAGATGTTGCGGTTGAAGCGATTTGGCCGGTAGATCCGAATATCGAAATAATCGGTTGGTGTAGCGATTATACCATTTTAGATGTGACGGATTGCCAAGAGGATATCGACGTTCATTCCATTATCACTTTTCACATTCAATACGCGGCCTTATTGCGCTTGACGACATCGCCTTACGTTACGATTGAAGAAATGAAAAAAAACGAGAAGTGATCAGTCTTCTCGTTTTTTCTTTTCTTGTTTCGTTCCTTCTTTCTCTGTCACCGTAAATGTCGTCGACAATGTAACATTGAACGTATTTTCATTTTCGCCGAGAATGTTAAATTGAAAAATAGCATCCACTTCATATTCTCCTGGCTCAAAATCCCCTGCATTTAAAGCGGCAACATGTTCGTCTGTGTAAGGCTTTCCGATACCTTGAATGTGCGGAAGTGCTTTGAATTGATACGGTTCAACGAGCATTTGTTCAGGTTGTAACGTAATGCGTCGCGCCGATCCGCTCGGGGGAGACGTGTACTCAAATCGTTCGTCGATGCGACGTGTATGGAAAGTGACCCACGAAGAGTCGAAAGTCGCAAATGTCGCTTCTTCGCCATTGTATTGGAGCAAGGCGAGAATCTCAATTTGTTCACCCGTATAGTAATTTGTCTTCGCATCCGCCAGCGTAAACTCAAAATCTTCTATTTCCGCTGTATGCACGGTTTCTTCACGTTTTATTTTTTTCTCATTTTGACAAGCAGTCAGAACGAGAAGTACGCTGACGATCAGGAGAGTCATTAACTTTTTATTCAACATAAAACCGCCTTTCTATCGCTTATTTTACCATGAGTGATTGGCAAGTTGAACGTCAAACTGCACATTGACTCTCATTTTGAAAATTGTTACGATGAAGAAAATAGTAGAAAAGTAGGCGACGTCTTTGAATTGGAAAGTAGTAGGGAATATCGTCGGTTTTATTCTCGTCATCGTAGTCGGTTTATTTATTTTTGGAGATTCCTTTCAAAAGCAATTAACGAACGTTATGAATCAAATCGATCAAGTCGATGAAATTGTCGTCGATGGAAAAACTTTTTTTGAAGGAGAGCAAGCGAAATCGTATGTCGAAAAAAATCCGGTATCGTTCATTATGGAATTATCTAAAAAAGAGCGTAAACAATTCGTCAACGCACCATTACATGAAATCGAATATCGAATCGATGGGAAAAAATTGTACGATGTTCATATTTTACAATGGGACGGCGATGAACGTGAGTGGCAACAGTGGATTGCTCAAAATCATCTCGATGATACGGTCATTCGTACGTATTCCTTTATGAAAGAAGGTCAACCGCTCATCATTTACTGGCCGAAAAACCGCTACATTTTATGGGCGGATACGGAAGCGACAGAACGATTGCTCGAACAACTCGATGGATAGAAAAAAGCTCGGACGATGATGTCCGAGCTTTTCTTATGAACGTTGTTGGGATAAAAGCCAGTCATAAATGACTTGAGTTCCTCGTTCTCCAAGACCTTCCCTTTCGATTTGTTCGTACAATTCGAGTGCCAAGTCAAGTCCTGGTGTTTTGAAATTGAGTTCTTTCGCGACTTCTTGTGCGATGCGCATATCTTTCACGAAATGTTTGACGAAAAATCCAGGATCCGTATCGCCTTTTAACATGCGCGGTCCGAGATTGTCCATCGTCCAGCTCCCACCAGCACCTGGGGCGATTGTTTGGCGCGCTCGTTCTGGATCAAGCCCTGTTTTGTTCGCGTAAAGGAGCGCTTCCGAAACGGATAACATCGTACCAGCGACGGCGATTTGATTGCTCATTTTCGCATGTTGTCCAGATCCCGCAGGACCGTGCAACATGATATTTTGTCCGATCGCTTGGAAAATCGGCTGCACTTTTTCGTAAGCCGCTTCGTCGCCACCGACCATGATCGACAATGTTCCATTTTTCGCACCGATGTCTCCCCCAGAAACAGGCGCATCTAAAGCGAACATATTGCGTTTTGCAGCGCTTTCGCCAATCTTCTCTGCTAATAATGGGCTCGAAGTTGTAAGATCGATAAAGATCGTCCCTTCTTTAGCGTTTTCCAATAAGCCGTCCGCTCCGAAATACGTTTCCTCCACGTCGATCGGATAGCCGACAATCGTCATAATGACGTCGCTCGTTTCAGCGATTTCTTTCACTGTATCGAGCACGCGAGCCCCTGTTTCTTCGAGTGCTTCCGCTTTCGCACGCGTTCTGTTGTACATATTCACTTCAAATCCTGCTTTTCGTAAGTTGCGAATCATGCCACTTCCCATAACCCCTGTACCGATAAATCCAATTTGCATCCAAATAACCCCCTTAAGTTGTGTTGTCTTCAGTATAGAATGAACTTATTTGAAAAGAAAGGTAAGTCTTTGAAAAAGTAACGATTTCGGAACGTAAGGAAAAATCGTGTCGCGCAATGTGACGAGCCAGCGCTGGTCCCATTGTGCCGCCCAACCGATTTGTCTCGAAATATTGATGACCTTTTTCGTTTTCGGAACACGGTATGCATCGTACCGCTCTGCAATGAGTTCCCACGTATCTTCCCGTTCAAAAGCGAGCATTAATTCATACGCATCTTCAATCGATTGTCCAGCACCTTGTCCCATATTCGGTGTCGTCGCATGAGCGGCGTCCCCTAACAATAAAATGCGTCCGTAATGGAAAGTAGAAAGAGGCGCAATATCATATAAATCGTGATGTAAGAAATAATCGTCTTTCGTCTCTTGAATGAGCCGTTCGACAGTAGGACCGAAATGTTTGAACTGTGCGGCTACTTCACGAGGAGATAAATTTGCATAAAAGGCATCTCCTTCGCGCGCATTGACACAAGCAAACCAGTACACCTCGCCATTATGTAAAGGAGCCCACCCGAAACGCCCGTCCGTCGACCATGCTTCACTTGAAACGTGTAGTGGGACATCTCCGTCATTTTGTGAGATGCCACGCCAACATGTGTATCCTGCGTAGCGTGGAGAAGAGTTCGGTACGAGTTGTTGGCGGAAAAGAGAATGAATGCCATCTGCTGCGATGACGAATTCATGTGTCGCTACCGTCCCGTCTGTAAAATTTAACGTGACACGATCTTCATTTTGTGTAAAATGTTCGACTCGTTTATTGAAATGAAATGAAGCAGAAGGAACCGCTTCAAAAAGGGCTTCATGTAAATCGGCACGCTGAATCGTAATCGTTTCCTCACCGAATTGCTTTTTTAAACGGGTGAAATCGATCGTATTCATCAATTTTCCTTTCCCGTTATAAAATCGTTGTTCGTGGAGCGGTAAGCCGTGCGCTAAAATCGATTCTCCGACTTCCATTTGTTGCAAGGCGAGCATCGCATTCGAACCGATGCCAATCCCAGCGCCTAACGGTTTGAAAGAAGAAGTGCTTTCATAAATTGTTGTCGAAATCCCA
>JASLHQ010000172.1 GCA_030152265.1 Savagea sp. | reverse complement strand
CTTCTAATAGCTCGCTTAACCGAACTTCTTCATGACTCCCTCGCAATACATCATTGCGATAAATGACTTTGTACGGTGTGATGAGCTGTTCAACTTTTTTCTTTTCAGCGATGGAAATATCGATCGTTTTTGCCGAATCTAATGTTTCATGATTTGGTGTGTACGTCCAAATGGTAAAAGTGAGAGCGATGCTAATCATTACTAATACGAATAGTACGACCGATTTGATTGTTTCGATATACTTCAATCCCATTCACCATCCTCGTGTTGCTCTAAAGGCAATGTGAAAAAGATCGTCGTTCCTTTTCCTTCTTCACTTTCTGCCCAAATGGTTCCACCATGTGCTTGAATCATCTCTTTCGCAATCGCTAATCCTAAACCAGTGCCCCCCATCGCTCGCGAGCGTGCCCGATCTGCTCGGTAGAAGCGATCAAAAATACGCTTGACCATATCTTGAGGGATACCCATTCCTTCATCGGCAATCGAGACGATAATATCATCTTCTGCTTTTTCAATGCCGAAACAAACTGTCCCACCATCAGGTGAATATTTTAAAGCGTTCGAAATAATATTGTCGATCACTTGTGTCATTTTGTCCGGGTCAATTTCAACAAATAGCGACTCATCTGTAAATTGACGTTGGAATTGAACATTTTGAGACTTAGAAAATTCAAACCGTTCAATAATTGCACTGAAAAATTTATTAAAATCGACAAATTCTTGATTTAATTCGTATTCTTCACTGTCCATCCGCGACAATTTTAAAAGGTCATTGACGAGACGAATCATCCGCTCCGTTTCAGTTTGTGTGACGTGAAGAAATTTCGGTGCAATTTCTTCGTTTTGCCACGCGCCTTCCGCGAGAGCGTCTAAGTAACTACGCATCGTCGTTAATGGGGTACGGAGCTCATGAGAAACGTTCGAAACGAATTCTCGACGTTCCATATCAATTTTTTCTTGCTCGGTATTGTCATGTATGACCGCAATTAATCCGGTGACGTATCCGGTTTCTCTCTGTGTAACAGAAAATGCCACACGTAAAATATACGGTTCTTCTTCCGTACTAAAGTCGAGTGATAACGACTCTTTCAAATCGATTAAATCTTCAAATGTGTAATCTTTCTCTAAACTGAGCACACTCGTAATCGGACGGTTCAATACGAGCTCTCGCGTCGTGCGCAACATATCTAAAGCAGAATCGTTAATTAAACTCACTCGACCTTTACGATCCGTCGCAATGACGCCATCTGTCATATTGGATAAGACAGACGCTAATTTACGCCGTTCACTTTCCGTCGTCGATTGAGATTCTTGTAATTGATTCGTTAAATGGTTGAAAGCGATCGCTAATTGCCCCATCTCATCATTTCCGTACACTTTAACTTTTCGAGAGAAGTTCCCTTTCGCCATCGCTTGCGCTTGCTTTCGCATATCCGAAATCGGACGTGTGATCGTGCGGGCGATAAATATCCCAATAATGAGTGTAATCGATAATGAGACAGCTGCTCCTACTGCTAAAATACGATTAATTTCATCAATTTGTTTATACACTTTTTCAATATTTGATTCGACATATAAAGAACCGATCACTTCGTCCCCGACGACAATCGGTCTCGTCTGGACGAGAACACGTTTGCCTAACTTTGGGTCAAGGACAATTTTTGAAGGGGTTTCTGCCGTTATGGAACGCTTTAACGTATCGTCTGTTGATCGTTGGCCGACAATCGATTGGTTATCTAACGCCGATGTTGCGACGATGCGATACTTGGAATCGATGACGCGAATTTCATTCATATCTTCCGACGTGAAACTTGAAAGAACGACCCTTAAACTTTGCTCTAATGTTGGGTCGTTTTCTGTTCGTTCCCGGAGCATTTCCTCCCGAACGCTAAATTCAATTAAGTTAACTCGATCTTCAATCGAAGTCGTGAAATTACGTTTTAGCGTCTGTTCTAATTCTTTCGCAAAGTATAAACCGATAATTTGCAAAGCGATTAAAATGAGCAAAATGTAAATTAAAACGAACTTCACATGAATCGAGCGAAAAAATGTCACTTTGCGCATTTTTTACTCCTGTTCTGGATCGCGTAAGTAATAACCTACTCCTCGACGCGTCACAATCCACGTCGGATGACTTGGTGTGTCTTCAATTTTCTCTCTCAAACGACGAATCGTAACGTCTACCGTTCGAACGTCTCCGAAGTAATCATATCCCCACACTGTCTGCAATAAGTGCTCACGCGTCAACACTTGACCGATTTGTTTCGCTAAATAGTAAAGCAATTCAAATTCACGATGTGTCAATTCAATCGTTTCTCCGCGTTTTGATACTGTATACGCATCTGGTTGAATCGTTAAAGCACCGACTGTAATTTCATTCGTTTCCTCTTCTACTTCTTCCGTCTCCACTTTCATCTGACGACGTAAATTAGCTTTCACTCGTGCGATTAATTCACGTGTTCCAAACGGCTTCGTCACGTAATCATCTGCACCGAGTTCCAAACCTAACACTTTATCAATTTCAGAGTCTTTCGCTGTCAGCATAATGATCGGGAAATCATGCGTTTTTCGAACTTCACGACAAACTTCCATACCATCACGCTTCGGTAACATAATATCCAACAGCATAATGTCCGGCTGAATTTCTTCTACTTTCTCCAGCGCCTCTTCTCCATCATATGCACAAAATACTTGGAATCCTTCTTTTTTTAAGTTGAATTCTAATATATCTGCGATTGGCTTCTCATCATCGACAACCAATATTTTTTTATCTTGCATTATATAATTTCCTTTCTTTAAGAACTGTTCTATTCTTCTCACTTTATCACTTTTTGACATATTTCGCACGAGAACGCTTTTTATTTTCTGGGAAATAAAAAGAGAATGAGGCGATTCAATCACCTCATTCTCTCTATTTAACGTAAGACAGATAACGGGTTAACAAGTGCCCCATTTTTTCGAACTTCAAAATGTAAATGAATTCCTGTAGAGCGTCCCGTCGACCCCATCACACCAATTTTCGTTCCTTTTGATACGACTTGACCTGGACGGACTTGAATCGATGATAAGTGGCCATACAATGTTTCATAACCGTTATTGTGGCTAATCACGATATAGTTTCCGTATGTCGGATGTCCTGTTGCCGTTTTGACTGTTCCGTTGTCCGCAGCTAAGATCGAACGATTCGATGGACGTGCGATATCGATTCCTTCGTGCATACGTCCCCAACGGTAACCCATGCCGCTAGATACGTATCCTCCGACAGCTGGCCAAGCGAACGTACCTGTACCGCGTGAAGGGATTTCTTTCGTACCTACTTTCGTAATTTCTGGAACTGGTTCTGTAATCACTTGTTCATCAGCGATACTTTTCCCTACACGTTCGTCGTTCGATTTTCGAACACGGTTAATGTTCATTTGAACACCATTTTTACCTTGCTGAGTAACCTTTTCTTCGCCTTTTAAAATCGTCGAATCATTTTCTTTCACTTTTTCAAAAGGAATGTCTACTTTTTCTTTTATTTCATACACTTGTTCTACTGTCACTTTCGGTGAATGACGTTGGATGACAAGTTCTGTTCCTTCTTTTACTTCTTTCGATGGATTCATCGATTGTAAATGGGCAGCCGTTAAATTATGTTTGTCAGCGACCGCTTCCCATGTCGTTTCATCTTGAACGACATATGTTTTTTGTTCGACGCCATTTTTTAATTGCTCATACAATTCTTCGTCTGAAATGACACGAGTCGGAATCGTCGTCGCCGGTTCTGCTACAATTTTATGTGAAAAGTTTAAGTTAACAAGTGTAAAACGTTGTTCATTTAATTCAATTTCTCCATCTTGCTCCAGCTTTTTCAAGTCTTCTTCTGACACGTAATCTAATTTCATTTTATGTAACACGCGTTGTAACTGTGCTTCATCTTTAACGAACATTGCGCGATAATCGTCTAACTTTACAACGTGCGCTTGTGCTTCCACTGTAAACGCATCGCGTAAGCCTTCCGTCAATTCTTTATCGTTTGCTTTCCCTGTGAATGTCATTTCTGGTACAACTTTCACTTCGTCCTCAATGACATAATGCAAATCAGAATTTTTTTCGCTCGCTTCTGTGATTAGTTGCGCTTTCGTTTCTTCAACGAATTTTTCATCAGACACTTTTCCGATGTACTGATCATTAATATATATATGTTGAATCGATTGTAATTCTTCTTGTTCTGACGCTGCAGTTAAATTTGCAGTAATTGGAGCTGCTACAAGTAAGGCGACAACAAATGCGCCATTACGAATCGTTGTTTTCCAATTACGACGTTGTTCTTTCATAATTTATATACCCTCCATCATTGTTTCTTCAAATGACACCTTTATAAAAGTATCATATTTTTTTAACATTTCAGCGTTTGTAAACGATTTGTAATGATAATGTAGTATTGCTCCCTGATTTTCCCATAAAAGAAAAAGTCTTTCGTCCTAATAAAGGACGAAAGACTTTAAAAATTACTCGGTGGAGGTTGTTGACTCCAGTCGACATTTAAAAATTTATTATATTCTTTCGCAAAGGCGAGCGTCACTGTTCCCGTCGGACCGTTACGTTGCTTTGCGATAATAATTTCAATCAAGTTTTTATTCTCTGTTTCTTTATCGTAGTAATCTTCACGATATAAGAAACTGACGATATCTGCGTCTTGCTCAATACTCCCAGATTCCCGAAGATCGGACATCATCGGACGCTTATCTTGACGTTGCTCGACACCTCGTGATAACTGCGACAAAGCGATAACAGGCACTTCTAATTCACGTGCCAACGCCTTTAAAGAACGCGAAATCTCCGAGACTTCTTGCTGGCGGTTTTCGCCTGAGCGACCGCTTCCCATAATGAGTTGTAAATAATCGATGACAATCATTCCGAGGCCATGTTCTTGTTTTAACCGACGACATTTCGAACGAATTTCGTTAACGCGCACCCCAGGAGAATCGTCGATGAAAATTCCTGCATTCGAGAGTGTCCCAATTGCGAGGGAAAGTTTTTTCCAATCTTCATCTTCTAAATCTCCTGTACGCAACGCTTGTGCATCGATATTTCCTTCCGCACAAAGCATACGCATAACGAGCTGGTCCGCTCCCATCTCCAAACTGAAAATCGCTACATTTTCGTCTGTTTTCGTCGCGACGTTTTGAGCAACGTTGAGCGCAAATGCTGTTTTACCGACGGATGGACGAGCGGCGACGATAATTAAATCGTTGCGCTGAAATCCAGCTGTAATGCGATCTAAATCAGTAAATCCCGTCGGAATCCCTGTCACATCGCCTTTTTGATTGTGCAATCGTTCAATATTTTCAAACGTATCGACGAGGACGTCAGCGATCGGTTTAAAATCTCCCGCATTTTTCCGACTCGATACTTCCATCATTTTACGTTCAGCTTCCGCGAGCACTTCTTCTACTTCATCTTCTCGCGTATAGCCGTCATCGATAATTGTCGTTGCGACACGAATTAATTTGCGCAATAACGACTTTTCTTCAACGATGCGCGCATAATGATCGATATTGGCTGCCGTAGGAACAGTAGAGGCGAGCTCACCTAAATAACTGAGCCCGCCTACATTTTCTAATTCATTTGCCGCTTTTAATTCTTCTGTTAAAGTAACGAGATCAATCGGCTCTCCACGATCGTTCAATACTAACATCGTTTCGAATATTTTTTGATGGGCTACTTTGTAGAAGTCGACCGGCATAATGATTTCAGATGCTGTAATTAACGTTTCCGGCTCCAAAAAAATCGCACCGAGTATCGATTGTTCCGCTTCAATATTATGGGGTGGAACACGATCTAATGGATCCATGAACCGTCACTCCTCTGTTTATTCTTCTGTAACATGCACTTTCATCGTCGCTGTTACTTCTGGATGTAATTTAATTGGTACATTCGTATAACCTAATGCACGAATCGCATCAGGTAATTCCATTTTACGGCGGTCCACTTTAATATCTTTTTGTTTTTTCAACGCTTCTGCAATTTGTTTCGTCGTAATTGAACCGAACAGACGACCACCTTCACCTGACTTTGCTTTCATTTCAATCGTTGTTTCATCGAGCACTGCTTTCAACTGTTGTGCTTCTTTCAATTCTTCCGCTGCGTCTTTTTGTGCGCGTTTTTTCTGACCTTCTAAACGTGCTAAGTTTTGTGGTGTTGCTTCTACTGCTAAATTATTTTTTAATAAAAAGTTTTGTGCATATCCTGGTGATACGTCTTTCACTTCACCTTTTTTACCTTTTCCTTTAACATCTTGTGTAAAAATTACTTTCATGATTCATTTCCTCCTTCATCAGTATCCACTAATGCTTCTCGTAATAAACGTTCCGCTTCTTCGACAGAGTCCACTTCTAATTGGCAGGCAGCATTCGTTAAATGGCCACCACCTCCAAGCTTCTCCATGACGACTTGAACGTTCACGTCTCCGAGAGATCGTGCACTAATTCCTATTTTACCATCTTCTCGCGCTGCTATCACAAATGATGCAACGACACCTAACATCGATAACAAAATGTCTGCAGTTTGAGCGATGAGTACAGGTCCGTAAATGACGCCTGGTTCACCCGCTACAATCGCAATGCCTTCTTCTGTCACTTGTACTTTCTCAATCAGTTTAGCACGTTTTACGTACGTGTCGATGTCCTCTTTCAATAATCGCTGGACGAGAATCGTATCTGCACCATTCATCCGTAAATAAGAAGCTGCTTCGAACGTTCTCGAACCTGTTCTCAATGTGAAGCTTTTCGTATCGACGACTATACCCGCAAGCATCGCAGTTGACTCTAACATCGTCAGTCGTTCATGTTTCGGTTGGTATTCGATCAATTCTGTCACGAGTTCAGCTGTTGATGAAGCGTACGGCTCCATATAAACGAGCATCGCATCGTCGATAAAGTCTTCTCCGCGACGATGATGGTCAATGAGGACAATTTTGTCCGCTTTTTGAAGTACTCGTTCATCGATGACTAAACTTGGCTTATGCGTATCGACAACCGTCAGTAAAGAACGTTCTGTCATCATCGATAACGCCGTATCTGGATCAATGAAGTGCGCATACAATTCTTCATCTTTTTCAATTTCTTTCATTAAGCGAAGCACGCTCGCGTCTAACTGATTAAAGTCGATGACGACATATCCTTCAATATTGTTCATGCGCGCCATTTTCCTCACACCGATTGCAGCGCCTATTGCGTCCATATCCGGCATTTTATGACCCATGACGAATACTTGGTCACTTCCTTGAATCAAATCGCGTAGCGCATGCGATATGACCCTTGCACGCACTCTCGTACGCTTCTCCACTGGATTCGTTTTTCCGCCGAAAAATTTAAGTTTACCGTCTGTATTTTTAATCGCAACTTGGTCACCACCTCGACCGAGCACGAGATCTAAACTCGATTGTGCTAATTCGCCAAGTTCAATTAAAGTAGATTCTCCAGTTCCGATTCCGATACTCAATGTTAACCCTGCAGATTCTTCTTTCGTTTTCTCTCGAATATCATCTAAAATCGCAAATTTCGATTCTTCTAAATCAGACAAAATGCGCTCATTTAAAACTAAAAAGAAACGATCTGAAGCGATGCGCTTCATGAAAATATGATGTTGAAGCGCCCATTCGTTTAATAAAGATGTGACGTGAGAATTCATCTGACTTTTCGTTTGATCGTCCATTCGCTGTGCTAACTCTTCATAGTTATCGATTAACAAAATACCGAGCACAGTCTGTTCTGCTTCATAACGAGACTCTACTTCACGACATTGTGTCACGTCAAAAATATAAAACAAACGGTCTTCTTGTTTATATTCGATATCGAAATAGCGCTCACCAATTAATATTTGTCGCGCTTCTACTAGTTCTTTTTGAACAATATTCCATAATGGCTTCGCTTCTTGTTCTAACGATTTTCCGATTAAAGATTCCATCTCAAAAATTTGACTAGCGTATGCGTTTGCCCATTCGATATCATTATGTTCATCCAATAAAACAATTCCGATTGGCATTTGCAGTAAAGCTTCTTCTCCAACACGCTTCATTCGATACGAAATCGATTGGATTTTCTCTTCTGTTTCTAAATAATCTTGTTCCTCTACGCGCCAGGTCATACCGATTAAGACGACGAAGAGTACTGTAAAAATAAAGCCTATCCAAAAATGGAAAGTGAATAGCGCAATCGCCGCAATGACACCTAACAAAGTCATCGCTGCGAGCGGATAACGGATCAATCGTTTTCGAAATTGCGAGTTCATAAATATCATCTCCTCTTATTTTCCGATTTTGCGATCAACCCAGCCTCTCAATTGAATTCCCGTATCTAATATTCCTATAATTACCGTAATGGAGTTGAAAAATACTGCAACCATTCCTGATAAAACAATTAAAATCATCGGTAATTGTACTTTCTTTAAAGAATATACAATAAAAGAAATCCCTTGTAATAAAAATAAAATCCGGAAAATATTCATAGCGTTCAAAATCATTAAATGAGATGAAGAGCCGAGCTCAGATGATTGTAAGAACGACATTAACAATAATATTCCATACAACACAACTGTAATCATTGGTAATTTCATCGATGAAAATGGTTGAAAGCGTGGAAATACAAATCCGAGTACCGCTTTTTTACCGAAGAAATAAGCAATATTTAAAGATAAAAATGCTAAAATAACAATTCCGACGATCGCATACGTCGGCAAACTGAAATTATACATTAAAAAGACAGATCGAATCGCTTGTTCCATCGTTCCTGTCTCATCTAACGGAGTGAATAACTGAATGATTCGACGCTCTTGTGTATGTAAAAAAGCTTGGACCCATTCGATTGCGTTCACATGTAAAACGAGTACAGATAGTACGTACTGTAATACGAGAGCTACTAATAGCGTAATAGATGCGGCGTTCCATACAGCGAGCTTCGATTTTCGATACAATGTAGTCTCACCAATCATGTAACCCATCGCCATAAACGCAATGGACGTCATCCCTAATTGAAGGGGAGTAATCACAATTGTGAGTAAAGATAATATGAATAAATAAATCATTCCATCTCGCCTCTTACCGCTCATTCGGATCAGCATGAGAGGGAAAGGAATGAATAGAAGTGCAAGCATCCCATAAAAAGGCACGTAACCGACAATGCCGACAAGCAACAATGTCAAAATGGAATACACTGACTTCTGAATCGTAAATGACATAACGACACTCCTTCAATGCAAACTTTCAAAAAATACCTTCTCCAATTGTATCACGTTTTTCATTTTGTAATCAAAAGGTTTCGCTAGCTTCCCACAATACAGAAAAAAGAGCTTTCCGCATAGGGAAAGCTCTTTTCTTATATATACTTATTAACGCTCTTCAGAAACGAATGGAAGTAAAGCCATAATACGTGCACGTTTAATTGCTGTAGTCAATTTACGTTGGTATTTAGCGCTAGTTCCAGTTACGCGACGTGGTAAAATTTTACCGCGTTCTGAGATGAACTTTTTAAGTAAGTCTGTGTCTTTGTAGTCGATGTGTGTAATGTTATTTGAAGTGAAATAACATACTTTACGACGACGACGACCTCCGCGACGTGGTGCCATGCAAAACTCCTCCTTCCTTCACTCCATATCAAACATTGAACTAGAATGGTAAATCGTCGTCAGTAACTTCGATTGGACCATCGTTCGATGCGAATGGATTATCATTTGTATTCGTATAATTTTGTTCGTTCGGTTGTTGGAAAGACGGCTGTTGATTCTGATTAAAGTTGCTTTGCTGATTTTGGTATCCGTAATTTTGGTTGCCACCGAAGTTATTCGGAGCCCCCCCACCATAGTTCGGTGCTTGACCGCCCGATTCCGGACGATTTTGCGTCGCGCTACGTGGTTCTAAAAATTGAACACTATCTGCTACAACTTCCGTCATAAAGACGCGTTGACCATCTCTTCCGTCAAAGCTACTCGTTTGAATGCGTCCATCTACGCCAGCTAAGCTGCCTTTTCTCAAGAAGTTAGCGATGTTCTCAGCTTGTTTGCGCCATGCGACACAGTTAATAAAGTCTGCTTCACGCTCACCTTGTTGATTCGTAAATGTACGATTCACCGCTAAAGTAAAACGGACTACCGCAATTCCTGATTGGGTATATTTCAATTCAGGATCCTTCGTCAAACGACCGACAAGTACAACACGGTTGATCATATCAGAGTACAGCCCCTTTCATTTTATTGAAAACTTGCAAAATTAAGCGTCAATACGTACTGCCATGTGGCGGATGATATTTTCGTTAATGTTCGCAAGACGTGTGAATTCTTCAATAGCAGCACCGTCAGCGTTAGCTGTTACGAGCTGGTAGTATCCTTCACGTAAGTCATCGATTTCGTAAGCTAAGCGGCGTTTGCCCCATTCTTTCGACTCGATGATTTCAGCACCTTCACCAGTTAAAACAGCATCGAAACGCTCGATTAAAGCTTTACGTGCTTCATCTTCAACTGTTGGGCGAATAATGTACATAATTTCGTACTTTTTCATCATTTGTCACCTCCTCATGGACTTTGGTCTACAATAGATGTAGACAAGGAGTAAGTATATGTATACTCACATCAACTTACTATACCATGATTTTATTCATGTGACAATTGATTTCATTATTTATTTTTAGGAGTGATCAGGATGAAGCAACCGGATGCCGTCATCGAACTTCATTTACCTCAAGTTGCAAAACAAAGCTTATGGATTACGCTCGGGTCATTATTGCTTTTAATTACGATAGATTACATATTGTATGGAACGTGGATTTTTTCCTTTTCATGGTCAGGACTTTTTCTCACAATGATCGGATATATTTTTTTAATCGTCTTGCATGAATTTTTTCACTTACTCGGATTTCGACTTTTCGGGGGCGTCCCTTGGAAAAAAATGAAATTTGGTTTAAATTTAGAACTCGGTGTCGCATATGCGACGATGGATCAATTGCTGACAAATCGTGCGATGCGTGCTGCACTGTTACTCCCCTTTTGGACGACCGGTGTCATTCCAGCTCTCCTCGGTCTTTATTGGCAAAATGGTGTGTTGTACATACTCGCCGCTTTATTAATAGGAGGAGCAGCTGGGGATTTTGCGATGTATGCACAATTAAGAAAATACCCACAACATGCACTCATTCAAGATGACCCGCAAGAGCCAAAACTGTACGTTTATCAACAGTTCATTGTGGACGATGTGGATGATTCATGAAAAAAGTCGATAACTTTAAAATATTTTAAAGTTATCGACATCTTATACACATATTGTGAATTACACTACACGTTAAAACGGAACAACATAACGTCGCCGTCTTTCACTTCGTATTCTTTTCCTTCGAGGCGAACTTTTCCTGCCTCTTTCGCTGCAGTCATCGAACCCGCTTCTAATAAATCATCGTAAGCTACTGTTTCTGCACGAATGAACCCTTTTTCGAAGTCCGTATGGATGATTCCCGCACATTGTGGTGCTTTCATTCCTTTACGGAATGTCCACGCACGCACTTCTTGTACGCCAGCTGTGAAATAAGTCGCTAAACCGAGAAGATCGTATGTCGCACGAATTAATTGGTCTAAACCTGATTCTTCGATGCCGAGCTCTTCTAAAAACATCTCTTTCTCGTCATCTTCTAATTCAGCCATCTCTTCTTCGATTTTCGCACAGACGACAATGACTTCTGCGCCGTCTTCTTTTGCGAAGTCACGTACTTTTTGGACGTATTCGTTATTTGAAACATCGGCAATTTCATCTTCCGAAACATTCGCCACGTAAAGCATCGGTTTGATCGTTAATAAATGCATACCACGAATTAATTCAAACTCTTCTTTCGAAAGTTCAACCGAACGTGCCGGATGTCCTTCTTCAAACGCTTCTTTTAATTTCGTTAATGGAATTTCTTCTGCCATCGCGTCTTTATCTTTTTGTTTTGCCATTTTCGTCACGCGCTCTAAACGTTTTGAAACACTTTCTAAGTCCGCTAAAATAAGCTCTAAGTTGATCACTTCAATATCAGATAAAGGATCGACCTTCCCTGATACGTGCGTAATATTTTCGTCTGCGAAACAACGGACGACTTGACAGATTGCATCTACTTCACGAATGTGTGAGAGGAATTTATTCCCTAATCCTTCCCCTTTACTCGCTCCTTCTACAATCCCTGCGATATCTGTAAACTCAAATGCAGTCGGTACCGTTTTTTTCGGTTCTACTAATTCTGTTAATTTATTTAAACGCTCGTCTGGTACTTCAACGATTCCTACGTTCGGGTCAATTGTACAGAACGGGTAGTTCGCTGCTTCAGCTCCAGCTTTTGTAATCGCATTAAACAATGTTGATTTTCCTACGTTTGGAAGACCAACGATTCCAGCTGTTAAAGCCATGCCATTCCACAACCTTTCTTATTTTTCCGGTTCTTTTTCAACTCTTCTATTATATGGATAAACCCTACTCTTGTCTATCTTTACTCCGCTTGGCGAAGTACTTTCTTCATTTTTTTCTGAAATTCATTTCGTGGAAGCATGACGCTATGATCGCATCCTTGACATTTTATGCGAATATCCGCTCCCATTCGAATAATTTTCCATTCATTCGTGCCACATGGGTGTGGCTTTTTCATCGCTACTACATCGTTCAATTCAAATGTCTTTTCGCTCATCGTTTACATTCTCCTTTTGCTGATAAATCACCATTTTTTGATACGGAATTTCAATTCCTTCCTCGTCAAATAACTCTTTAATTTCAGCTCTCATACGACGTGCTAAACCGTGCTGCATCATCGGTTGTGTTTCAACAGTTACACGTAACACAATTTCAGAAGCTGCTAAATTTTGAACGCCTACAAATTGTGCTGGAGCTACGATTTCTGGGTATTCTTCAACAGTCATCCGCTCTAAATAATCCGTTAATACGCGCTCTGCATGTGCGATATTTGTTTCATACGAAATCCCGATATCTAAAATAGCTAAAGAGTTTCGTACAGAATAGTTCACAACTTCAGAAATGACTCCATTTGGAATAATGTGAACTTCTCCTCCATAAGCGGCTACTTTCGTCGTACGTAATCCAATTTCTTCAACCGTTCCGGTCGCTTGTCCTATTTGAACGTAATCTCCTACTGAAAATTGATCTTCAAATAAAATAAAGAATCCAGTAATGACATCACGCACTAAGTTTTGCGCACCGAAACCGACCGCAAGACCGAGTACTCCAGCCCCTGCAAGTAATCCTTTTACTCCGATTCCAAACTCATCTAATATCGCTAAAATTGCAGCGAAATAGACGACATAAGAGACGGTATTTTCTAGCAGCAATAACAACGTACGTTCGCGTCTTTCTGAACGTCGGATTGGACCTTTATATTTGATCGCAAACATGCGACGAATGATTATTTTAGCTACCCGAACGACGATATACGATAATGTCGCAATGAGAATGACACGAATCGAAATGCGCGTCAGCCCTTCCCATGTTTCTGGGCTAAATAAAAACTTCTCCACTTGTACATAATCTTCCTTTAATTCCTCGGTTAACGTAGGCTCTTCTGTTATGGCCATAAAATCCTCCTTACAATTCTTGCTTTATTAGTTGTAGTATACGTTCTAAATCTTCATCTGTCATAAATTCAATTTCAATTTTCCCGCGATTTTTTGACTGTTTAATTTGAACTTTCGTGCCGAAAAATTGTTCTAATTGACGCTCTTCACTTTCAATAAAAACATTGCGAGGCGTCGCTTTTTTTGTTTCATGTGAAACATCCTCGTTAAGTTGTTGCACTTTCTGTTCGATTTGGCGGACGTTCCAATAATGATGGACGGCTTGTTCAGCAAGTAGTTCCATCTGATTTGGATTTTTCAATCCTAAAAGGGCTCGACCGTGCCCGTTTGATAATTGTCCATCGATTAACAATTGTTGCACCGTTTCTGGTAACTTTAACAGTCTCAACATATTCGCTACGTAAGGGCGACTCTTTCCAACTCGCTTCGCTAATTCACTTTGTTTTAAATCCAATGCTATGGCCAGTTTTTCATATGCTTGTGCCTCTTCAATCGGATTTAAATTTGTTCGCTGTAAATTTTCTAATAAAGCATATTCCATAGATTCAGCGTCCGTAATCTTTCTGATGATAGCCGGTATATGTTGATGTCCAGCAAGTTGTGTCGCTCGTAAACGTCGCTCTCCTGCAACGAGTTCATAGCGTCCTTCTTTACGACGAACGATGATCGGTTGAATGACCCCAGATTGATCAATTGATTGAGATAGTTCCGTTAATTGTTCATCATCAAATTGTTGTCTCGGTTGATAAGGATTCGCATCAATTTGAGAAACTGGAATATGTTTAAATTGATCTGTTTCTTCCACTGTCGTTTCTCCAAAAATTGCTTGTAGACCTGATTTACTTGTCGTTTTCATTAATTTCACACCCTCACTCATTCATCACTTTCTTTCAGTGTATCAAAACATGCTACTTTACAAAAAGAAAAGAAAAAAAGAGCGGAATACACTCTCCACTCTTCTTTCATTTTTCATTTTTTCTTCGGAATTTTCACCATGACGATGTAATGATCGTCTTCTTCTACTTCTTCCGTTTCTACTTCAATTCCACTCTCTGTGATGAGTTGAACGGATTGCTTCAATGTATTCAATGCGATGCGGACATCTTTGCTAATCACTTTCACACGAGGTTTCTTTTTCTTCGGTGGCGCTTCAACTTCAGCTGTTAAAAGTGTAATTTGTTCTTCGAGTTGTTTGACGCTCCACTGTTCTTCTAATAAACGAGTTAACATATTGAGCTGCTGTCCTTCATCTTTTACACGAAGTAAAGCGCGCGCATGACGTTCTGTAATTTGTTTGTTTAAAATCGTCTCTTGAATACGCTCTGGCAACTTCAGAAGGCGAAGCTTGTTCGCAATTGTCGACTGACTCTTACCAAGACGTTGCGCTAATGCTTCTTGCGTCAATTGATGGAGTTCTAACAATTGCGCATACGCATGTGCTTCTTCTATAGCCGTCAATTGTTCTCGTTGTAAATTTTCAATTAACGCGACTGAAGCGACTTCACGATCGTCCATTTTACGCACGAGCGCAGGGACTTCATTCCATCCAAGATGTTGCATCGCGCGAAAACGCCTCTCTCCAGCGACAATTTCATAACGTTCGTCCACTTTTCGCAAGACGATCGGCTGAATGACGCCGTGTGTATGAATCGTAAGAGCTAATTCTTCAATCTTCTCTTGTGAAAAAACAGTACGCGGCTGATAACGGTTCGGATCGATTAATTCAATCGCAATTTGTTCGACACCTTCTTTGACCTCTTCCTCTTCTTTATTCGAAGAGCCAAACAAGCGGGCAAAAGTATTTTTCATGGCGACTCAACACCTGCTTTCATCAATTTATCATAAAGGAGATTTATTCGGCGTGCCTGGTTTTCTCGGATATTTTTTCGGCGTCGTTTTCACTTTATCGAAAACATAAAGTGTACGCTCACTATCTTCTTCAGGTAACTCAAAATCGAACTGTTCTACTAATTCTACACCAAGTATGTTCAAGGCACTTTTCGCATCGATTAACTCTTCAGGGCCTGCTGCACCTTTCATCGCAACGAATTGTCCTCCTTTTTTCACAAGAGGAACACATAGCTCAGACAATACAGATAGACGTGCTACAGCGCGTGCTGTCACTAAATCAAATTGTTCACGATACGCTTTGTTTTTTCCGAACTCTTCCGCTCTCGCATGAACGAAATGAACATTTTCTAATTGAAGTTCATCTGCTAAATGATTTAAAAACGTAATGCGTTTATTTAAAGAATCCACAATCGTTAATTCAATGTGTGGATAACAAATTTTGAGTGGGATGCTCGGGAACCCCGCTCCCGCTCCAACATCACAAACGGTCATCTCTTTTGAAAAATCAACGTAAAACGCTGCCGTAATCGAATCATAAAAATGTTTTAAATAAACAGATGGTTCATCTGTAATCGCTGTTAAATTCATCTTTTCGTTCCACTCGACAAGCTCCGTAAAATAAGTGCGAAACTGTTCAATTTGTCGCTCGCTCAAGTCGATTCCTTTCGCGCGCAACGCTTCGATAAACTGTTGTTCATTCATAAAAGTTATAGCCTCCCAAATTTATGTACATATGCAAAGCGTGAGAAACGAGTCCTCACGCTCCGCTCATCATTCATTCGATACTTTGGCAATCTTTCCTTGTTCAATATAAATGAGCAAGATGGAAATATCCGCTGGGTTTACCCCTGGAATACGGGATGCTTGTGCAATCGAGCGCGGACGTACTTCTTTCAAAATAGCACGCGCTTCATGTGCAATATTCGCTACTGCGTCGTAATCGATATTTTCTGGAATGATTTTATTCTCTAGCTTTTTCATTTTATCGACTTGTTGAAGTGATTTTTTAATATAGCCTTCATACTTTGTAAAGATTTCAATTTGTTCCGCGACTTGTTCATCTACCGGAGTATCAGCAGGCGCAATTTTTTCAATATGCGTATACATCACTTCTGGTCGCTTCAATAAATCGATCGCTTTAAGCGGTTCTTTAATTGGCGTACTGTTCGCTTCTGCTAAAACAGCTTGCACTTCTTCTGTCGGCTTTACCGTCACTTGCGCTAAACGTTCTAACTCTTCTTGAATTTGACGTTTCTTCTCGGTAAATTGTGCATAACGTTGTGGACGAATTAACCCAATTTCATGTCCGAGCTCTGTCAAACGCATATCCGCATTATCGTGGCGCAATAATAAACGATATTCTGCACGCGATGTTAAAAGTCGATACGGTTCTAACGTTCCTTTTGTGACGAGATCATCGATTAAAACGCCAATATATGCTTCATCGCGTCCTAAAATGACTTCTTCTTTCCCTAAGACACGACTTGCTGCGTTAATACCGGCCATTAATCCTTGAGCTGCTGCTTCTTCATAACCGCTCGTTCCGTTAATTTGGCCTGCTGTGTATAAGTTTTTAATCTTTTTCGTTTCCAATGTTGGCCACAATTGTGTCGGTACGATCGCATCGTACTCGATCGCATAACCCGCACGCATAATTTCCGCATTTTCCAAACCTGGCACACTCGCCACTAATTGACGTTGAATATGTTCAGGTAAACTCGTTGAGAGCCCTTGCACATATACTTCATTCGTATTGCGTCCTTCTGGTTCCAAAAAGACTTGGTGACGCCCTTTATCCGCAAAGCGAACGATTTTATCTTCAATCGATGGACAATAACTCGGTCCACGACCTTTAATCATCCCTGAATACATCGGCGCTAAATGTAAATTATCATTGATTAACTGATGCGTTAAAGGTGTCGTATACGTCAACCAACAAGGAAGTTGATCCATGATGTACTCTGTCGTTTCATAACTGAATGCCCGTGGTACGTCGTCACCTGGTTGAATTTCTGTTTTGCTGTAGTCGATCGTCTTACTATTCAAACGTGGCGGTGTTCCCGTTTTAAAGCGGACGACATCGAACCCGAGACTTTCCAAGCTTTCCGCTAATTTCACAGATGGCATTTGGTTGTTCGGTCCGCTGGAGTAACGTAAATCACCGATCACGATTTCTCCACGTAAAAATGTTCCTGTCGTAATGATGACCGTTTTCGCACGGTAAATTGCACCGATTTGCGTGATAATTCCTTTCACTTCATCATCTTCAACAATTAATTCGTCGACGACCGCTTGACGCAACGTTAAATTGTCCGTCGTTTCGATTAATTTCTTCATTTCAGATTGATATGTGACTTTGTCCGCTTGCGCACGTAAAGCGCGTACCGCTGGACCTTTTCCTGTGTTTAACATACGCATTTGAATGTGAGAGCGATCGATAATTTTACCCATCGCGCCTCCTAATGCGTCGATTTCTCGAACGACGATTCCTTTCGCTGGTCCCCCAAGTGATGGGTTACATGGCATGAAAGCAATCATATCCAAATTCATCGTTAAAAGAAGTGTATCCACTCCTCGATTTGCTGCTGCTAATGCTGCTTCCGCTCCGGCATGTCCTGCTCCGATGACGATACAATCATAAGTGCCTGCTTCAAACTGGCCCATGTTCGTTCATCTCCTCTATTTTAAATTTATTTCCCTAGACAAAATTGCGAGAATAACTCATTAATTAAACTATCTTTCATCGTATCGCCTACAATTTCTCC
>JASLHQ010000145.1 GCA_030152265.1 Savagea sp. | reverse complement strand
GGTGACATCACCTTGAACTTCTCCTTCGATGCGCAAGTCCCCATTTTTTACGACAAGGTTACCATCGACAACAGTTCCTGCTGGCACGATGACTGTATTCCCATCGACAACTAAATTCGGTTGTTTCGTATACGATAACTGCTGATCGTTTCCGTAAGAAGAAAACAACGTCACACTCATCAAAATGAGGAACATCGCTGCAGCTGTTAACATCGGATACTTTCTTAAAAATTTGCCGATATGCAGCTTACGCTTTTGCTTTGGCAATTGCGCCATCACATTTGCTGTGAAATTTGCTGAAGGAGCGACCGGTTCTAATTGTGAAAAAAGGAAAACCGTTTCTTTTAATTCGTTCATATGTTCTCGACACTCTTCGCATGATGACAAATGTTCACGCAAACTTGCTTCTTCTTCAATAGTTATATCGCCATCTAAATAGTTATGCATTTGTTCTACGATATGTTCTGGACAACGTTTCATTTGCTTCACCCTCCTACCAATTTCCCATCATTTGTTGTCGAAGAGCTTCTCTTCCTCTATGCAACCTCGTCTTGACAGTTCCGAGAGGTAAGTCTAAAATTTCCGCAATATCTTTCAATGATAATTCCTCCATATAACGTAGAACGATCACTGGTCGATACGTTTCAGATAGTCGGCTAATTTCATATTGAACGCGCTCTTGCGTCTCCATTTTTTCTAATTCTTCTTCCGGTAAATCTTCCGCTGACTCCAGCTGAGAATACATGTCTAATCCTTCTGTTCCCGGTACTTCCGCATCCAATGAATAGTCTGGCTTCTTCTTTCGTAATCGATCAATACATAAATTCGTCGCAATTCGAAAAATCCAAGTCGAAAATTTTCGATTTTGGTCAAACTTATGTAAATTCGTATAAGCCCGAACGAACGCTTCTTGAGCGATGTCTTCAGACTCTTCACGGCTCCCTAACATCCGGTAGCAAACATAATAGACTCGATTTTGATACAGCATAACGATTTCTTCAAATGCTTCCTGTTTCCCAGCTAACACTTCATTTATTCGTTTATTTACTAATTCATCCACGTGCGTCTCACCCTCCGCTCTGTGCGGCTGTCTCTACTTTACGTTCGACAATGCATTAAGTTTCATTTATATTAAATTATTTGTCGACTCGATTAAATCGCAGTTGTGAATGGGAGCTACGATTTCTCGTTTAGAACATTAAATGAGCGTTTCTCCTAATAAAGAACCCATTAATGTGACAGCGACATCGGCTGTTTTATTTTTTTCGTCTAAAATTGGATTCACTTCTACAAATTCTGCTGACGTAATACAGTTGGCTTCTTGTAACATTTCTAGTGCTAAATGACTTTCACGATACGTCATTCCTCCATCGACCGGTGTCCCTACTCCTGGTGTGTAAAGAGGATCTAAACCATCTAAATCTAATGAAAGATGCACGCCATCCACTGAACGTTCTTTCAAATGAGCGAGTGTTTTCTCCATGACCGCCGTCATCCCGTACTTATCAATTTCATGCATCGTAAATACAGTGATGCCTAACTTCTGGATTAATTCACGTTCTCCAGGATCAACAGAGCGTGCACCGATAATAATTAAGTTTTCCGGTTGGATAAAGTTTTCATTATGGAACAATGTCGTTAAACGTTCATGTCCATATCCCATACTGACCGCGAGCGGCATACCGTGAATGTTTCCAGACGGTGATGTTTCAGCTGTGTTCATGTCCGCATGTGCATCAAACCAAATGACACCTAAATTACGATACGTTTGAGTTAAACCTGCTAAAGTTCCGATAGCGATACTATGATCTCCCCCTAATACGAGTGGAAATCGCCCCGCTTTTACAATGTCGGAAACTTTTTGTGCAAGTGCTTCGTTCGCTTCTACTACTTCATCTAAATTTTTCAAACGTTCAGATGGATTTGGCTTTTTTTCAACTGCACTTACTTGTATATCTCCTTCATCACGTACGTCATGTCCTAATGCTTTTAAACGCTCTACTGCTCCCGCATAACGAATTGCACTCGGCCCCATATCTACCCCACGCCGACTTTGTCCATAATCTAATGGAACCCCTACGATTGAAATATTTAATTCTCCCATCTATCTTTTCCCCTTTTCTCTTCATTGTAGCTTGAACAGAGAAACATTTTCAATATGAAAAACCGAACTGCATGATTACAGTTCGGTTCACATTCATTTATTGAATACCGACGATGCGATTTTCCAAAAATAATATACATTCTACTGGTGCAATCGGACGACTGTAATAATAGCCTTGCCCTTCGTGACAACCGAGGGATGCTAATATTTCTCCATGTTGCTTTGTCTCTACCCCTTCAGCGACGATGTTTAAACCGACTGTATTTGCCAATGTGACAATCGCACTAACAATCGCTCTACTATCTTCGTTTTCATCAAGATCGCGAATAAAAGCACGATCGATTTTCACCGCATCGACAGGAAGTTCTTTAATATAACTAAAAGAACTGTATCCTGTTCCAAAATCATCGATTGCTACGGTCGCACCTAAGTCCCGAATTTGTTGAATTTTTTCACTCATCTCATCTTTATTCACAAATGTACTTTCAGTCAATTCCACTTCTAATTGAGTAGGTGAAATATGATGATATTGCAGTGCTTGTTGAATCTTTTCGACAATATTTTCTTCTTCAATTTGAATTGTTGAAAAATTCACAGCCATACGTAAATTAGTATGTCCCATCTCTTCCCACTCACGCAATTGTGCGAGTGCTTCATTCAAAATCCATTCTCCGAGAGGCACAATTACTTTTGTCTCTTCTGCCAATGGTATAAACCGATCTGGTGGAATGCGTCCGAGGTCTGGATGATTCCATCGAACGAGCGCTTCAAAGCCTGTAAGTTCTAAAGTTTTCAAATCAACTTTCGGTTGATATTCCAATTGGAAGTATTCTTGTTCCACACTGCGTTTCAACTCGTTTTCCAACAAGATACGTTCTAATGTTCTAGATACCGTTCCCGGTTCGTATAAAGCTAACGAGCCGCCTCCTTCTACTTTTACTTTTTGCAATGCTTTTTCAGCTCGAGTTACTAATTCCGCTGCTTTCGTAGCATGCTCAGGAAATAACGACATTCCACTACTGACCGACAACTCGTACTCTTTATCATCAATTGCGATTGGATCTTGTAAATAGAGACGAATCCCCTCTGCTACTTGCATCGCATCTTCTTCATTCTGAATATTGCTTAAAGTGAAAGCAAACTCATCGCCAGAAATCCGACCGATAATATCTTCTTCTCCAAGCACTTCTTTTAAACGATTAGCGACGACAGATAGTAAATAGTCGCCTGCTTGATGTCCTAAAGAATCATTTACATAGCGAAAACGATCAATATTTAAATGAACGAGTGCTAAGCATTGCTCATTCGCAATCGCATGTTCTAATTTTTTATATAAATGACGACGAAAAGCGGTGCGATTCAATAAAGTAGTTAACTGATCGTTCGATGCTAAATCTAAAATGCGTTGCTCGGAAATTTTCTGCTCTGTAATATCGTGCATAACGATAATATAATCTCCTAAATATTTTCCTTCATCTTGAATTTGGTACATATTTGCACGCATATAAGCAACTGTTTGATCACTTTTCAACACACGAAACTGTAAAATTCGCTGTGATTGTGCATACTGTACGACATTGCGCAAAGTGCTCGTCCGATCACTTTCATAAATAATGTCGCTAAAATCCGTACGCTCCAATTGCTCCGACGGATACCCTAACAATTTTCTGAATGAAGGAGATGCATATTTAAATTTAGATTCATTATCAATGACAGCGATAAATTCTGATGCATTTTCTGTTATGAGACGATACAACTCAGCATTATCGCGAATCGATTCTTCCATCTGTTTCTTTTCTGTAATATCCCAACGAATCGAAATATATTGGATAGGCTTACCCTTCTCATTTAAAAATGGTACGATTACTGTATCTACCCAATAGTAAGTTCCATCTTTCGCTCTATTTTTAACTTCCCCACGCCAAATCTTTCCTTGTCCAATCGTGCGCCACATTTCTTTAAAGTATTCTTTTGAATGATGTCCCGAATTAACAATATTATGATTTTTTCCAATTAATTCATGCGGCTCGTATTTAGACATGCTGACAAAATGCTCGTTCGCATATATCACTTTTCCTGTAGGATCAGTAATTGCTAAAATAGCTGATTGATTAACGGCGGAAGCCACATCTTGCGCCATTTTTTCTGGGTCTCGATCGCCAATTTCACCTATCATTTCTGTTATTTGATCTATCAAACTTTTCATGAGACGATCTCCCTTCCTCTCACCAGTTATTCGATTGATTAGACATTCTGCCTAAATCGACAACTAACTATCCCTTTTTATTACGTTCTATTTTCCTAGTATAAATACTATAAACTACTCTCCTCTTTTCATTTTATCATTTTTTTAACATTGTATAAATAGCTTTACTTCATTTCTCTTGGAAAGTCATTTTATTTATTCATAATTATTTCTGAATGTTAAATTATATTACAAAAAAGTTGCAGAACAAGTATGTTCTGCAACTTTTTTCAATGTTATAAGTACTGGGGTAGCTGGATTCGAACCAACGAATGACGGAGTCAAAGTCCGTTGCCTTACCGCTTGGCTATACCCCAAAATGGTGGTGGGGGACGGATTCGAACCGCCGAACCCTGAGGGAGCGGATTTACAGTCCGCCGCGTTTAGCCACTTCGCTACCCCACCTTAGGTTATTTGATTTTAAACATAAAAATGGTGACCCCTACGGGACTCGAACCCGTGTTACCGCCGTGAAAGGGCGGTGTCTTAACCGCTTGACCAAGGGGCCACATAAAATATTTTTTTGACATCCATTTAGTACTTTAACAAACCTCTTACAATATTGCAAGCTTTTATTAAATATATAGTAAA
This sequence comes from Savagea sp., assembly GCA_030152265.1. Classification (GTDB taxonomy): domain Bacteria; phylum Bacillota; class Bacilli; order Bacillales_A; family Planococcaceae; genus Savagea. The sequence continues at coordinate 8,883 of JASLHQ010000145.1, read as the reverse complement.
GCTTCCAGCCGGGATCGAACCGACGACCTCATCCTTACCATGGATGCACTCTACCTACTGAGCTATGGAAGCAAAGTAGACATAAAAATGGCTCCGCAGGCAAGGCTCGAACTTGCGACCGATCGGTTAACAGCCGATTGCTCTACCACTGAGCTACTGCGGATTCATCCTAGTTGTCTTCCTCAAGACAAAATTAATTATAGCATAAGTAAAATCGTTGTCAACATCATTTACAAAAAATCTTTTAAAGTAAGAAAAAGACGCTAAATTCTAACTTTTATTAGATTTTCCGGCGTCTTTTCTCTGTTTTGTTATGCTTTTGATTTTCTTGATTTTTTCTTTTCTTGTTTCTTCGCTTTTCTTTCTTCTCGACGAGCTTCTAACTTCGCTTGGTCTTCGTCTGATTGACGATTGTATTTCGGCAAAATTAACAGTTGATAACTGTTAACCGCAACGAGCGGGAACAGTAAAATTGTCGACCATTGTTCGATATTCCCTGTCTTGACCATTAAAGCAGGTAACCATTCTAACGTCGTAACGGCAATCATAAAGAACAATGCTGGAATAAATGTATGTTTTTTCGTCCATTGTGCTTTCAAATATGCTGTGACGAAAGCTGTTCCTAATAAAACGATCATCCAAAAGACGTAAAGTCCGATATAATCAGAGTTCCCTTTCATAAAGCGGAAATAAATTAAATCAAAAATGACGAATCCGATAATGACAACTTGAACCCAGTTCCATAATGTGAGAGAACGGAACATATTGACACCGAACTGATGAATCGTTAAATACGCAAAGAAACCCATTTGCGCAACGACACTCATCGTAAAACCTAAAAAAATCATCCATAAAAATGCACCTAAAAACTGAAAGTATTCGCCGTCTGCCCACATGCTCGAGAAAAATTCCCAACGTACTACGAGACCAACGACCGCTGTAATCGCTCCACCAATGAGTAGCGCATTAAAGAAAAACTTCACCCAATTTCGTATTGTCACAATGTATTCCTCCATTGTTTATCATTAGTTATTAGTCTAACAACTGATTTTTAAAAAATCTATTCATTTTCTCACTGTTCACCGATTGTTCTTGTTTAAACATAGTGAAAATCACAAGTAAACTTGCATGTTGCTGCGCGAAGTTCACTTGTGATTCAATTAAACTTACTTATGCTTCTGTTTTTTCGATAACTTTTTGTGCCACTTCATGATAAATTTCACCGATCGGATGATTTTTCGCATAAACAGAAGGTGCGAAGTCTTCTTCGTTCCAATCTGGTTGTCCGAGTGGAATTTGTCCAAGTAATTCGGTACGTAACTCTTCTGCTAAGCGTGGACCACCACCGCTACCGAACACGTACTCTTTCTGGTTTGAAACTTCTGATTGGAACCATGCCATATTTTCAATGACACCTAAAATTTCATGGTCTGTTTGTAACGCCATCGCTCCAGCGCGTGCTGCGACGAATGCTGCTGTCGGGTGCGGTGTTGTGACGACGATTTCTTTCGATGCTGGCAACATTTGGTGAATGTCTAATGCGACATCTCCAGTGCCTGGTGGTAAGTCGAGAATTAAATAATCTAAATCGCCCCACGCGACGTCTCGGAAAAACTGATCGAGCACTTTACCGAGCATCGGACCACGCCATACGACAGGCGCATTATCTTCCACGAAGAAGCCCATTGAAATGACTTTTACTCCGAAGCGGTCAACCGGTTGAATAATACCGTCTTCCACTTTCGGTAAATCGCGAATTCCCATCATATCTGGAATACTGAATCCGTAAATATCTGCGTCAATTAAGCCTACTTTTTTGCCAGCACGTGCAAGTGCTACAGCTAAGTTGACCGATACTGTCGACTTCCCTACCCCACCTTTACCTGAAGCGATTGAAATAAATTGCACTTTGCTAAGCGGTGACAAAATATCTTGCGCTTCCGCTGCTGTCGCAGAACCACGGAATTTTTCAAGCGTTTCTTTCGGCAATTCTTCAAAACGAATTCCGACTGTAGCTGCTCCTGCTTCTTTTAATACTTCAACGACTTTCATTTGGAAAGCCATTTGCTCTGGTGTATTTAACACCGCTAATGCAACTTTCACACTGACGTGTTGTTTCTCTTCTTTAATTGACACTTCAACGAGCCCATCTGTTTCCGCTAAAGTTTTATGTAAAAACGGATCTTCTAAAGCTCCGACAACTTCTCGAACTGTCTGTTCAGTTAACACGATGAAACACTCCCTGTTCGTATATATTTATCAAATTTTAGTATATCATATTCAACTCTTTGTACACGATGAAAGCGACTTAAAAAATCGAGAGTACATAGAAACATCTACTCTCGACTTCTCAATCACTCGTCTAAACCTGTTGGAATGACGACTTCCCCGCGCCACTCAATCATACCGCCTGTCATATGCGCGACTTTGAAACCTCGTGCCGCCATATAATCACCTAAAGCACGTGTACGGTTCGCTGCACGACAAATTAAAACATATTCCGTTTCAGGATCGAACTCTTCTAAACGAGCAGGCACCGTATTCATCGGGATATGAACAGCTCCAGGAATCATGCCCATCGCCACTTCGAAATCTTCTCGAATATCGATTAAGTGAAATTGCTCTCCCTCGTCCATACGACGCAATAATTCATCGGTTGAAATTTCTTGTAATACATTCATTTGACAAACTCCTATCTCAATTAACTTTGTTTGTTATAAGTATATCGATGAATGCTCCTATTGACGATGAATTTGTTTTCATTTTATAGCATATTAAAACGCGCTAACTATTTTAAGCTAGCGCGCCTTACTATGGAATGCTTTCAAACTTTGCATCATACAATCGAAACATCGTTTTATAATTCGATTCATCCACTTTTATCCCGACATCAAGTGTACCTGTTACACGCAAATGCTCACGCGTATATCTTAATGTTGAAGCATCTTCAACGAAGACAATCATAATTTTATTCCAAAATTGACCATCTTCACTACAGAACGGACAATCCGCTCCTGGTGCCGGTATGAGTAAGAACCATCCTTGTCCTAAACTTAACACTTCGCCCATCCAGCCGGTAATTTCAACACGTTCCCCCCGCAACTGTTTAAATAACGTTGATGGCTTCGTCACATCTTCCCCATCAAAAAAAGAATCCCATCCGATCGGTAACGCTCCTCTTTCGTTCTTTTCAGGCAACGTCTCTTGTTCTGGAAGCGTCTCTTCCACTACCTCTACTTGTTCAACTTCTACTTGTTGTTGAATAGGTTCATTTAATATTTGGTTTTGATTTGCATCATTAACCTGTTGCTGAATCGATGTACCTTCTTCTGCACTGCAAGCTACTAACAAAAACATTGCAATGAGCAGTGACTGATAACGCATCATAACTCCTCCTATCCTTGATGAAATAATGTGAGTGGATCCGTTCGATAGGCGCGAATTGCTGGCCATATCGATGCGAATAAACCGATAATCATACAGATGACCACAATCCATCCTTCGCCTGATACAAATTGGAACGCATCGAGTTGAACACTAAATTTTTCGTAAATAATGGAAGAAAATATTCCTGTCAACAAATGACCAAGCATTAATCCGAATAAACTTCCGAGTAATGTGATCCATACGCCTTCTAAAATAATTGTAGTGACGATATACTTTTGTGATTTTCCGATTAAACGTAAAAGTGCGATATCTTTTTGTCTTTGTAAACTGACTGCTAGTAAAACGAGCATGACAGCGATCAAAGCGATAATAAATGCGACCATTGAAATGAGGTAAACAAATGTGCGGCTCGTATCTACGAAAGATAAAATAGACGACACAACTTTTCCGCTATAAATAGCTTGAACGTCTTCAAATTCATTTAATTGCTCCGCTAATTGTTGAAGTTCCATTAACCCTTTCGGCTGAATTACAATCGAAGTGATAGGCCCACGTTCGCTATTCATCCCTTCACCGTCATGTAAAAGCCATGCGTAATTTAATGTCGTAAAAATCGCTTGGTCATCTGGTGTACCTAAAGGCGATAATATCCCGACGACTTCGAAAGATACATCCTCATGTTCTTCGTGATCATCATGCGCTTCTCCATGACTAGCTAGAAATGTATCGCCGATTTGAAGTTGTAATGATTTGGCAACATGAGCCCCGACGACGACTTCTCCTAATTGACTGTAAATAACCCCATTCATTTTCGCTTCAGGATAACGATTGCTTAAATAATTCGGATCGACACCAATTAAGGGATACCCTTCATAAGAATCCCCTCGCGTCATAGCAAATGCAGCTTGTTGCCAAGGACTTTTCTTTACATATTCATACACTTCAAAATCAATATTTCCAACGGGCTCCCCGATATGATAAAACGTATGAAGCATAAGTTGCGTATCACTACCTGCTTTACCGACAACGAGTTCATACGGACCGTACCCTTCTTTTGCGGTCTGTTCAATTTTGTCATTTAATAGTTGAACGAAAACAATGAACGCAGTCGCAATGGCTACCGTACACATCGCTAAAATGATAAGCGCTTTACGGTGCCACATATTTTTCCAAGTTAGTTTTAAAAGCTCCATTTACATCTCCCCAGCCAAACAATGATTTAAGTCGTACATCGTCCAACGTTTCGGAAATTTTTTAGCTAATTGTTCGTCATGTGTAACAGCTAATAAGGTTAAGCTTTCTTCTTCACAAATTTGCACGAGCAACTCCATCATAGTATCGGCTGTTTTCACATCTAAACTTCCCGTAGGCTCATCGGCAAGAACGATCGCCGGACGATGAATGAGTGCTCGAATTAAAGCGATGCGCTGTTGTTGTCCACGCGATAATTCATTTGGATACGCATACTCTTTATCTTGAAGGCCTACACGATAAAACCACTCTGAAATAGGTGCATCCTTCCCATTCAATACGAGTTGGACATTTTCACGTGCCGTTAAACTTGGTAAAAGGTGAAAATCTTGAAAAATGTAACCGATATTCTCCATTCGAAAGGCATCACGTGCTTTCATCGACTGATTATATACTGCGATATCATTGACGATTACTTCTCCTTCTGTAGGTTCTACAAGTCCTCCAATCATATGAAGAAGTGTACTTTTTCCACTCCCACTTGGACCTGTCAAAGCAATCCGTTCACCCGCATTTACATGGATAGAAGAAACGGAAAGAACGACGTCGTTCTTTCCGTAACCTTTTTTCATATTTTTAATTTGAATCATTCAAAATCACCTCAAGGTTGTAAAATGATGCGCTCAGATAACGAATCCCATTCAAGCTCTTGTTTCGTTAATGCTTGAACGACTTCGAAAGGCACGTATAACTGCTCTTGACTCGTGATCGTCGACACACTTTCTCCGTTCCATTGCGCTTCATTATTTTGAAATGTAATTTCAACACCATTATTTTTTGCTACTTCTCCATCGTATGTCCAATCGAAAAACTGAGCGAGTGGTTCCATCGGGAAAAGTGGTACTCCTTCATCGTTTTCCATAAATTTCGGATAAGCATAGCGCTCTTGTAATTGCTTTGTCGCTTCTTCTAAATTTAAACCGAGCGCTTCTGCACCCGCTTTTGCGAAATCTGTATTATCATTAAATCCTCGCAATAGTTCAGCGGCTGGACCGTATCCGTACACCCCGACGTCAACTCCTGTATGTCCGTGTCCCGTCCATCCGAAAATACCACGCTTCGCAATGATTGCGTTAAACGCTCCTTCACGTCCGTAACTCGAAACAGAGCGATCCCATAACAAGCCGTCACGTAAAATTTCCATCTCATCTGTTTCTAAGTCATCAATTGATGTATATTTTTTAACGATGGCGCGTAACTGTTCATCCGTTTCTGCTTCTTCTAATTCAGGACCAATTGTTTCCGATGATGCTGTTACTTTTTCAAAAACATCTAAATACGCATCATAAATGTTTTGACTACCGATCGTTAAACCACCTGTCTCGTGATCGGCTGTTGCGATTACTGAAGTATCTCCTTGTTTTTGAGCGTATTCGATTGCCGCTTGGAATACTTCATCAAATTCCAACATTTCTTGTACGACACTGTGTAAATCGTTCGCATGGCCTGCGTGGTCAATACGTCCACCTTCAATCATAATGACAAATCCTTCATCGTTTTTCTCTAACACTTTCACCGCTGCTTCAAATTGCTCCTTCAAAGTTGGAACTGTCTCATCACGGTCTAAGTTATAAGGAATATGTGTATTTGAGAAAAATCCGATTAATTTTTCACCATCTGCCTTCATTAAATCTTCTTTTGTACGTACAACGTCATATCCTTCTTTTTCAAAAACATCGATTAAATTTACATCGTCTTCACGACTCGTTTTTCCGTACACCGCTTCTTCTTCCGTCGCTACGAAATGACGTTCACCACCACCGAGCAATACGTCAATGCCTGATGTTGCGTATTGTGAAGCGATTGCGTTTTCATTATTTCGACTGCGTACATGACTCATGTATACAGCAGGTGTTGCGTGTGTAATGCGCGCTGTTGAAATGAGACCTGTCGCTTTATTCGCATGTTGTGCCGCTTCTAAAATTGATGCGACAGGACGCGCTACTTCTTCATTCGTTACAGCAATCGCACCGTTGTACGTTTTATTTCCTGTCGCAAAAGCTGTTCCTGAAGCTGCTGAGTCCGTTACGATTCCTGACTCTCCCGTTTCCGTATTTCGATCCGCATTCGTACTGTTCGTACCGACTAAATAATCATCAATGAATAATCGGTCTTTATTTAAATATTGTTGCGCATAAATCCGAGATAGTGTCACTTGGGGAATTCCCATCCCATCTCCGATTAAGACAATTAAGTTTTTAGACTTTCCCTTTTGTTCAGCCTCATCTTCCTGAGCTTCTGATTTCCCTGCATCTTTCAACATAAAGAAGCCGACAATTGTCACAAGTACGACCGCACCGATGACGCCAAGCCATTTTTTCTGCATAATGCACCTCCAAGTAGTTTGTTCAATTGTTATACTACTCAAACATTGTTGATGCTTTATTCGAAAAATGTTAACTCGTTGTAAAATTTAAACGACAAAAAAAGAACCACCCTCAATTGGATGGTTCTCATATTTAGTCATATTGGTAAAAGCCGCGACCTGATTTGCGACCGAGCCAACCTGCGCTCACGTACTTGCGCAATAATGGGCATGGACGATACTTGCTATCTCCTAACCCTTCGTGTAACACTTCCATAATAGATAAGCATGTATCGAGTCCGATAAAGTCAGCAAGTGTTAACGGTCCCATCGGATGGTTCATTCCGAGTTTCATGACAGCATCGACGTCTTCTACCGATGCAACGCCTTCATATACCGTGTATACCGCTTCGTTAATCATCGGCATTAAAATACGGTTCGCTACGAAACCAGGGAAGTCATTTACTTCTACCGATGTTTTATTTAATTTTACGCACATGTCTGCAATTTGTTGATACACTTCATCGCTCGTTTGTAACCCGCGAATCACTTCTACTAATTGCATGACGGGTACCGGATTCATAAAGTGCATGCCGATCACTTGCTCAGGACGATTTGTCGCTGCACAAATGTCTGTAATCGGTAATGATGATGTATTCGATGCTAAAATCGCATGTTTCGGTGCAATCTCATCGAGCTGTTTAAAAACTGATGTTTTCACGTCCATATTTTCCACAACTGCTTCGATGACGAGATCGCAATCTTTCGCATCATTTAAAGTAGATGAAGCTGTCAGACGCCCCATCGTCGCTTGCTTCTCTTCTTCCGTCATTCGTTCTTTTTCAACCGCACGTGCGAGCAATCCTTCAATGCGACTCATCCCTTTACTAAGTGCATCTTCATTCATATCGTTTAACAATACGTCATATCCTGCTTGCGCACATACTTGAGCGATGCCAGAACCCATCTGTCCCGCTCCTACAACCATTACTTTTTGAATAGCCATTCCATTCCCTCCTGTTTTAGAAACCGCTTACAAAAGCGTAAACGTTTATGTAAAAATACTACCTCTTTTAGTTTAAACATTATTTAGGAGGTTTGCAAGAGAGGAAAATAACGTTTCGCCAGAAGAAAAAAATCAGCCACTTCAAAATGAGTGACTGATTTCTTTTACGGTAATATCGCGACTGAACGCACCGGGAATCCGGAAGCATTTTCAGGTTTCGCTACAAAATTGAAAATGTATGCACCTTTTGCAGGTAATTGATCTAAGTTTTTCATCAATTCTACTTGATACGTATCTTGCTCTAAAACGTAATATTCCCCTGCTAAAGTGCCATGCTTCGCGTATTCAACAGAAGAGTCTGTGTCATATGTTTCGTGCCCGATTGCGCTAATGTGACGAGTCTCAAATAAAAATCGTAAAGCTTCCATACCCCAACCAGGCAGTTGATTTTGGCCCGCTTCATTTTGATTGTTAAATCGTTCTTTATCTGGCCAACGTTTGCTCCAATCAGTACGCAATGCGACAAATGTGTCACGTTCAATTTCTCCGTATTGTTGTTCAAATTGCAAAATGCGATCGACTGTCAATGTATAAGTCGGTTCTCGTTTCACTTCTTCTGAAACGTCAATGACGACGAGTGGTAAGACGAGTTCTTTTAATTCTAGTTCATGAAGATAGCGACTATCTCGCACGAAATGAATCGGTGCATCGATATGTGTTCCATATTGTCCAACCATCGCAAATCGTTGAGCTAAAAAGCCGTCATCGAGTGTAAATAATGTTTCAAATTGTGCGTCGGGAAAAGCTGAAAAATGGGGACTATCCGGACCAAATGTATGTGTTAAATCGACCCATTTCCGACTTTTCAAATAACTCATCGCTTCTGCTAACCGTTCTGCCATAAAGCACTCCCCCTTTGTATTATGATTCATTA
>JASLHQ010000142.1 GCA_030152265.1 Savagea sp. | reverse complement strand
TATGTTACAAAACGTAACGATACGGGCGTAATGATAAATTTCGTAACGCACCATTTCGTAACGTTACAAAACGTATCGATACGTTTTGTAACATAGCAAATCGTAACAAAATTCCGTATCGTTATGTTTTGTAACGTTATGAAATCGTACGTTACAAAACGTTACCCTTAATAATACCATTCTTAAAAATTACCAAGAGAAGATATAATAATCTTTATCCGTCAATGGACCTTATACACGTAGAGAAATGAAGATGAAAAAGAAAAAAGAAAAAGTTGTCCAGAAAAAAGAAGAGAGGCGTAATGTAACGGGTGAAAGAAAAAACAAAGGAGATGATGAAGATGATGAAATACACAAAAAACGCCTACGAAAGATGGATTCGTAAGCGTTTCGGATGATATTACTTGACCATTTCTTGTAAAAAATCATTCATTTCGGCACTCAATGTATTCAAGCGCTCGATAATGTCACTGAAATCTTGAACGAGTGTCGCTTGTTCATTCGATGCTTCAGCGATTTGGCCCATATTCGTTTTTAAGTTTTCCATATTATGTTTAATGTTTGATAAAGAATCTTCAATTTGTCCCGTTGCACCTGCTGTTTGAAGTGATAATTTACGAACTTCTTGCGCAACAATACTGAAACCAGCACCGTGTTGACCGGCACGTGCTGCTTCGATCGCCGCGTTCAATCCGAGTAAGTTCGTCTGTTGAGAAATGCTTTTAATTAAGCTCGTAATTTCATTCGTTTTTTCAGAGTCTTTTAACGCATGTTCCGATTGTTCGCTCATCTCTTCACTCGTTGCTGATAATTCTTCCGAGTGCGCTGCGATAATGTGAACGCGATCTTGTAAAGAATCGATAATGCCTTTCATCGTGTCCATATATTCTTTTAATTGTTCTTCATTTTCGACAGGAAGTCCGATTGCCAATGCTCCGACGACTTCACGACCTTCTAAAATCGGGAAGGCGAATGCTTTAATCGGAACACCGTACACACTACGATCGATATAGACGTCCGCATTTCTACCACTAAATGCGATGTACACATTGTCATCCCCTGGATTGACACGTTCTCCGTCTCGGTACCCTGAATCGACCCGACGTCCTGGTAAGTAACGTTCGACTGTGTCTTTTTTCTTATCTGCGACTGCCACAATCGCTTCGCCTTTCAACACTTTATGAATGTAAGGGGCTGCGATGCAAAGCGCCTCTAATGTACTCATCGTTTCTGTCATCATAATGCCTTCTTTCTATAGTTAGTTTCCATTTTTAGTAGTATATCATTGACTGAGTGAAAAGTATCAGTTTTCTACATAAATCGATAAAATTAATATAAAGTTGAAATCATTATAATTTTTTAGAAAATGAAAATAATCATTTACACTATCACGACCTGTCTTCTATGTAGAAGATAGGTTGTTTTTGTGCAATTACACAAGTGTTATAAATTTGGTACAATATAAGACAAAATATGAAAAATTGAATAACGGTAGGAAGATGGGAGGATGTTGAATGTTTTACGCATTTTTAGAAAAAGAAGATCAACAACTCGCTCAATTTTTAAAAGAGTTGGAGCTTGCGGTATTCCAAAATCCGCGTGCATTGTTGACGCATAGTCGGACGTTGCTTGAAATTATTTTCCAAAAAATCGACAAAGTGGAAAGTATCGAACGTCCTTACGGATTTAAATTAATCGATCATTTAAATGACCAAGACGTTTATGAAATGCCGCAACATATATTGGATGCATGCCAGGCGATACGAGTAGAAGGAAATCGGGCGACACATCAAATTGAACAAGTGTATCTCGTTCAGTCGTTGATCGTATGGCGCCACATTTATAATGTCATGCGTTGGTATATGGAAACTTATTTAAGTCCAGACTTAGAAATGCCACCGTATCGCGATCCGAAGATGAATGATGCACTTCGAACATTAGAGATCGGCGAATTAACATTGCGTTTAGAGCAATTAGAAAAACAATTGCAAGAAGGGGCAGAACGCGAGGAAGTTGCACCTGTAGAACGAGGGGTAACATTGCCTGGAATGACGACGGTTCGTACGCTCACTTTCCGAGAAGAATCAATTGATATTCCGTACTTTTTACGCGATGCCCTTTTACTGCCTCAACGTTTTGTAAAGAGTGAATCGTATCTGATCGCTTTAAATAACAAACAAGAAGCGCGTTTCATGAGCGAATTGCCATATTCTTTAGACGAACTCCACACGCGGACACCACGTCGAAAACAAGAACATACTGCCGTTTTTGTCGAAGAATTAAAGCACTTTATCGAAGAGGAAATTCGGAGAAAACAAGTGCGTGCGGACCGTCAAGGAGACGGCGAGTTATTGTTGTTTTACGAAGGTGAACAGATCGTCATTACAGAAAGTCGCGCGACGATTCCAATTGACGACGAACTGTTACCGCGCTCTCCGAAACTCGTTGAACATTTACAACGCGACGGCATTACAAGAGTCGGATTATTACCGAAAGAATTCGTCCTCATCGGCAAATACGACCAAATCGGCCCCCAACG
>JASLHQ010000249.1 GCA_030152265.1 Savagea sp. | reverse complement strand
TCACGGCGAAGGTCTCCCTCTACTTTTAAGCCGTCGATTACTTCACGAATTTTATCGAGTTCTGCATCAGTTAAATCACGAACACGTGTGTCCTCAGAAACACCTGCTTCTGCTAAGATTTTTTGAGCAGTCGTTTTACCGATACCGAAAATGTATGTTAAAGAAATTACAACGCGTTTTTCACGCGGAATATCTACTCCTGCAATACGTGCCATACGTTAGTGCACCTCCTTCATTATTAGCCTTGACGTTGTTTATGTTTTGGATTTTCACAAATTACCATTACTCGACCGCGTCTACGAATGATCTTGCATTTTTCACAGATCGGTTTTACGGATGGTCTTACTTTCATCTAACCCAACCTCCTTCAATTATTCCGGAGTGCAAAAGTTTACTTGAAACGGTACGTGATTCGACCACGTGTTAAATCATAAGGTGAAAGTTCAACAGTTACTTTATCTCCCGGTAAAATACGAATAAAGTGCATACGAATTTTGCCTGAAACGTGCGCAAGCACCTCATGGCCGTTCTCGAGTTCCACTTTAAAGTTTGCGTTCGGTAAAGCTTCTAATACTGTACCTTCAACTTCAATTACATCCTCTTTCGCCATCAATCTCGTCTCCCCTCTATATATTTTAAGGTATTAACTTAGAGCGGCAATGTCGCTTACGAAGCTCCTTCAACATATGTCTGGACTACAATTGAATGATGTTCGAAAGACGTAGTCACATAGTAAAATCGCGATGACCGCGAATTTTGTGGACTAGTTAGATCTCGTCGTAATCGATTACCGATACCCATTATAGAAGTTTCCTTCATAAATTGCATCGTTTTCGATTTATAACGATCATCTATCCTAATACCGGGCACCATATGCTTTTGCAGCTCGTCATTCAAACATACTTCCCGTGCAATACAAATGGACATTTTGCCACTGTACAATGCGTGCCCGGAAAGGATTACTGTTCGCCTTGCAATACAGCGTCTAAATCTACAAATACTTCATCGATATGTTTAGCGCCATCGATTGTTGTTAACACGCCTTGTTTTTCATAAAAGTCCAACAAAGGTGCCGTTTGTTTCATATTTACTTCCAGACGATTTGCAACAGTTTCTGGATTGTCGTCAGCACGTTGATAAAGCTCTCCACCATCTTTATCACATTTGTCTGCCTCTTTTGGCGGATTAAATGTTAAGTGGTAAGATGAACCACACACTTTACAAATTCGACGGCCTGTTAAGCGTGAAATAAGCTCTTCTTTATCAGCTGCAATGTTGATGACATGATCGATTTTTTTGCCTAAATCTTGAAGCAATTCATTGAGTGCTTCAGCTTGTGGCACAGTTCTTGGGAAACCGTCTAATAGGAACCCTCGATCACAATCTGACTGACTTAAGCGCTCACGAACAATACCGATTGTTACTTCATCTGGAACAAGTGCTCCCTTGTCCATGAACGACTTTGCTTTGACTCCAAGTTCCGTGCCTTCACTAATAGCAGCACGGAACATATCGCCTGTAGAAATATGGGGGATTTCGTATTTCTCGACAATTTTGTCTGCTTGCGTACCTTTACCAGCACCTGGCAAACCCATTAATACGATGTTCATACGTTGTGCCCTCCATTTCTTTGTTGATCGGCATGTACCGATCTAAACGTATTATTGTTTCATAAAGCCTTTATAATGACGTTTCACTAGTTGTGATTCGAGTTGTTTCATCGTTTCTAATGCAACACCTACTACGATGAGTAAGCTCGTTCCACCAATTTGGGCTGACTCTGGCAAGTTACCAAATTTGATGAAGACGATCGGCATAATCGCCACTGTCGCTAAGAAAATCGAACCGACAAATGTTAAGCGATATAAAGTGCTTGTTAAGTAGTCTTGTGTGTTTTGACCTGGACGAATACCCGGAATGTAAGCTCCTTGCTTTTTCAAATTCTCCGCCATATTTTCAGGGTTAACCTGAACGAAAGCGTAGAAGTATGTGAACGCAATGATGAGCGCAACATAAATTGCTAAACCGACTAAATTCGTATAATCAAAAACGTACAAGATTTTTTCAGTCCAACTGTTCGGTTGCATGAAAGCGAATAGTTGTTGCGGAACCATAAAGAATGCTACCGCAAAGATGACTGGAATAACTCCTGCTGCGTTAAGTTTTAACGGCAAGTGAGTTTGTTGGCTAGCAAGTTGCGCTTGTCCTGTATTACGTTTCGCATATTGAATTGGAATCTTTCGCAATGCTTCTTGTACGTAAATTACAAGAACTGTTACAGCAATGATGACAAGTACGAGAACTGCGAGCAATGCGATATTGATAAATAAAGCATCCCCTGCATCTTCAATCGTCGTTGTGTACAATTGCATCGCTGCTCCTGGAATTCCAGAAACGATACCAGCGAAGATAATGATTGAAATACCATTACCAACACCTTTAGCTGTAATTTGCTCACCTAACCAAAGTAAGAATGCAGTTCCTGCAGTTAAAATAACTGCAATCACAACATACGTTGCGATACCTGTATCCTTTAGTATAACGCCGCCAAACATTTGGTTAAAACCGAATGACATGACGATCGCTTGAATGAATGCAAGTACGATTGTGAAGTAACGTGTGAATTGAGCTAACTTCCGGCGACCAACGTCCCCTTGCTTAGACCACTCTGTAAACTTCGGTACGACATCCATTTGTAATAATTGAGTAATGATTGACGCAGTAATGTACGGCATAATCCCTAATGCAAAGATGGAGAACTTCGCTAATGCGCCCCCACCAAACATATTGATTAAACCGAGCACTTGGTTATCACTTGCTTGCAATGCTGAAGCATCGACATACGGTACCGTTATAAACGTTCCGAGTCTAAATACGATGAGCATAAGCAGAGTGAAAATGATTTTAGACCGAATCTCTTTCACTTTAAAGAAGCTAGAGAGTGTCTGA
>JASLHQ010000113.1 GCA_030152265.1 Savagea sp. | reverse complement strand
AGCAGTAAGATGAAATTAGCCGGGGATGCATTCATTCACTCCAATCAAGGATTTCACAATACTAGCCCTCCTCTTCAAAAGAAGGTGAAGGAAATGTGGCTAGGTCAGTCAATGTCCCGCCGTGGTAACTGGTGGGACAATGCCCCTCAAGAATCATTCTTTGAGTATTTTAAAGATGAAACGGACTTTAAGTCGTGTAAAACATTAGAAGAGGTAAAAAGAGAGATGAAGAGCTATCTGATTTATTACACTCTTTATCGTGGTCAATGAAACTTAAAAAAGATGACGCCTGCACAATACAGTCATCATCTTCTTCAAGTTGCTTAATTCCCTAGAGTCTTTTTAAAAATGTCCTTTACAAAGGGTACACTTTAATTTTCGCACAGGTTTCTTTATAAAATATCGTGATAATCTGGGTTCGCATCAATTTGTTGTTTGGCGAACGGACAGAGCGGAATAATTTTTTTATTCGTTTCACGCGCATAGTGCACGATGCGTTCGACTAGCAATTCTCCAACGCCTTGCCCTCTCAACTCATCCGACACGAAAGTGTGATCGACAATGATGCGATCTTTTCCTGTCGGAACGTAATGAATTTCCGCTATATTGTCTGATTCAGAATCTCCCACATAAAAGCGCTGTTTCCCTTCTTTAATCTCTACCATTCCAACACCCCTTCTTCTTAATTTTGTCCATTATTTACGCGTGTATTGTAAAGCACCGCTCGGACAACGTTCAATCACTTCTGCCACTTCATCTGCACTTGCTCGTTCTGGCTGAATCCAAGGACGATTGTCTACATTAAAAACAGCAGGTAATCCTTTCACACATTCCGCAGCATGTTCACAACGTCCAGCATAAAAACGAACTTCAATTTCATCCGTCTCATATGCTCGATACGTTTCTTCTGTCATATGGATGACCTCCTTCTATGCAACATCAATACTTCTTTCATTTGCACCCAAATACCTCGAATTCAAACTTATTTTTTCAACGAAATTTAAGGTAGGCAACAGGTGAGCTTTACTTTTCGTCACGTATACTGAAGAAAGTAAATGAATTATTTTAGAAAGAAGGCGGTCGATTATGTTCGTTATCGCAACGAAAGAATTTCTTGAAATGATGAAAAGCTTTAAAGCATTACTCGTCATCGCACTCCTTGTACTCTCTTCCTACTTTGCCAGCTCCTTCATCGCATCTGCACCTGCAGAATTTATGATGGGAACCGATGCATACACAGCAGTCATTCGACTCTTTTTATTAGGGTTTGGCTTCGTCTTCGTACTCATGCTTTCTCATGATGTCATGAGCCGTGAAGTCGCTTCGGGTACGATGCGATTACTCATTACGAAAACGTCAAGAATCGCGATTATCGGAGGGAAATTTTTAGGAATCGCAGCATTTTGGCTCTTTTCTCTCGGCGTCTCTTTAGCGATTATTTCTTTTTTCGCAAAAGAATTACCGTGGTTAGCCTTTTTACAGTTGTACAGTTTTTTACTATTCATTATCGGACTTTGCTTACTCCTTTCGACATTAGCGAAATCGCCAAATGTCTCTTTACTCATCGGGCTCGCTGTAAGCTTTATCGCACCGATCATCGGCATTTGGAGTACATTTTCAGATAAAGCATGGCTACAACCGTTTAACTATATTTTGCCTTACCGTTACCAAACCGCTGAAAACGTATCACTCTTTGTCCCTGTACTATTCGGCATCGGCTTTCTCACATTGGCTACTTTCCTTTTCAAACGAGGTGACTATTAATGACAACTGTATTAGAAGTACGTGATATTCAAAAGTCTTTCGGAAAAACAGAAGTATTACGAGGTGTATCGTTCTCGATTGAACGGGGAGAAATTTTCGGATTTCTCGGACGAAATGGAGCGGGGAAAAGTACACTCATTCATATTTTGACCGGCGTGAAATATCCGACGAGCGGGTCTTTTCAAATTCTCGGTCTCCCGATTGAAGAAGCAAAACAATATATCGGCGTCTTTCCAGACATCGACCAATTTTATAATGAGTGGACGGCGATGCAACATTTAACCTTTTTTGCCAAATTACAAAACATTCAATGTTCCAAAGCTGAACTGGAAGCGTTACTGTGCCAAGTCGGATTACAAAATGAAACGAAAAAGAAAGTGAAACAATATTCGTTCGGAATGAAAAAGAAATTAGGGGTCGCTCAAGCATTAATCGGACAACCTGACTTCATCATTTTAGACGAACCGACATCGGGTCTCGATCCAGAATCAGCCATTCATATGCGTCAACTCATTCATCAAATGGCAGCGAACGGTCAAACTGTTTTCGTCACGTCTCACAACTTAGACGAACTTGAAAAAATGAGCGATCGCATCGCTATTTTAAAAGAGGGTCGCATTTCCAACATCGGGACGATGGAACAATTGCGCAACGTATCCAATTATGCGATTGAAATTCATCTAACGCTCGACCGCACACCGGAAGAAGCCTTCCTTGAAACGTTGACGACGCGGTATGAAGTGAACGATACGAACGTGACGCTCTTCCTCCAACAAAAAGAAGACGTCGCCGAATGTATACGAGCGCTCGTCTTCGCTAATTATGCCATTTATAAAGTGACGCAAAAAGAACAAACTTTAGAAGAAATCTTTTTACAAACCGACTAAAACGTATATCGTGTTTTCAACAACGCATACACAAATATAAAAATAAGAGGTGATTCAGTATATAATGAATCACCTCTTATCCACGTAATCGAATTATTGTAAAGTAGCATAAATTTTCTCGTTTTTTTCTTTCAGTTTTTTATTGTGTGACGAAACCATTTCATGCTTTTCACTTAATGGATCGATATATTGTTTTGCCGAATTGACCGCATGCACCGCATCTTGATAACATCCGACGATTAAATGCAATTTTCCTTCATAGTTTAAAGCATCCCCTGCAGCAAAAATTCCCGGCTCAGACGTTTCTCCGAAAACATTGCCTAAAATTCCATAGTCTTCATGCATTTTCAAATGGAGATTACTATCTTCTAACAGTTTTAAATTTCGCTCATACCCGTGATTAATAATGACAGCATCTGTTTCAATGACTTGTCGCTGTTTCGTCTGCTCATCTTCTACGACAACGGAAGTGATACACTCTTCTCCTTGCAATTGTTGAATAGAAGTATTTAACAATACCGTTGCTTTACTATTCATCAATTGTTGAATTTCCTGCTCATGTCCAGACATTTCTTGACGACGATACACAACCGTCACGTCGT
>JASLHQ010000042.1 GCA_030152265.1 Savagea sp. | reverse complement strand
ACAGACCGAGTACCGATGTCTAAAGAGAATAATAATGGGGACACGCACGTTCATCCTTTCATCAAAAAAATGTAAAAAATTTAATATTTACTTAAATTGCGTGACTTTTCAAAAAGGTTTCTTTATAATGAAATCTATTATATCAAAATGTAACATACAATCATTAGAACGAAAATGGTTTCGCGTGATTGTTATGTTCGGAGAGGAGATTTAAATCAGATGAGACAACAAGACTTAGAGCAGTTACGAAAAGAAGTTGACGGACTGAACGTTAAGATTTTAGACTTAATTAACGAACGTACGTCATTAGTAAAGCAGATTGGTAAAGTAAAAGAGAAGCAAGGTGTCAATCGTTATGACCCTATGCGTGAGCGTGAGATGTTAAATTTCCTCAAAGAATATAATGAGGGGCCGCTTCCGAATGGAATTTTAGATGAGATTTTCAAAGGCATTTTCATGTCAGCATTAGAAATTCAAAAAGACGAAGAGAAAAATGCATTACTCGTTTCTCGTAAGCGTAAACCAGAAGATACAATTGTCGATGTAAATGGTACGAAAATCGGTGATGGTAGCCAAACATTCGTGTTCGGTCCATGTGCTGTTGAATCATATGAGCAAGTGAAAGCTGTCGCACAGTCAATTAAAGCGAAAGGACTTACGATGCTTCGTGGGGGAGCTTACAAACCACGTACATCACCTTACGACTTCCAAGGACTCGGTTTAGAAGGTTTGAAAATTTTACGTCGAGTAGCGGATGAAGAAGGTTTACAAGTCGTGACAGAAATCGTCACACCAGGTCACTTAGAAGAAGCGCTCGATTACGTGGACGTTATTCAAATCGGTGCACGTAATATGCAAAACTTCGAATTGTTAAAAGAAGCAGGAATGATTAACAAGCCTGTTCTTTTAAAACGTGGTATGTCAGCGACGATTGACGAATTCGTCAAAGCGGCTGAATACATTATCGCAAAAGGAAACGACCAAATTATTTTATGTGAGCGTGGTATTCGCACATACGAACGTGCGACACGAAATACGTTAGATATTTCAGCTGTACCAATTTTAAAACAAGAAACTCACTTACCTGTTATGGTCGACGTTACACACTCGACAGGACGCAAAGATTTATTGCTTCCGACAGCGAGAGCGGCGATTGCAGTTGGCGCGGATGGCGTCATGGCGGAGGTTCACCCAGATCCAGCAGTCGCACTTTCAGATGCGCAACAGCAAATGGATATCGGAGAATTCGACGCATTTTATGAAGAAATTCAACGTTTCATGAAAAATTACGCAACTGTATAATAAAAAAGATGCCGGAATCACCTCACAATAGGTGGCCCGGCATTTATTTTGTGGTAAAATGAAAATAAAGAGGAGGGCGATACGTTATGGCAATAACGATTTACGATGTAGCGGAAGAGGCGAATGTCTCGATGGCTACCGTATCGAGAGTCGTCAACGGCAACCCGAATGTGAAGCCGGAGACGAGAAAAAAAGTATTGGCAGTGATCGAACGATTAGGATATCGTCCGAATGCTGTAGCGAGAGGGCTCGCAAGTAAAAAAACGACGACGATTGGGGTTATCGTACCTGATGCGTCGAAAACGTTTTATGCAGAATTATCACGAGGGATTGCGGATATCGCAACGATGTATGAATATAATATTATTTTATCGAACTCGGATAAGCGACAAGATCGCGAAGTCGAATTATTAGAAGACCACCTTGGTAAACAAGTGGACGGTATTATTTTCATGAGTGACTCTATCACACCACAATTACGTGAAGAAATGCGCCGTGCGAACGTTCCAATCGTTTTAGCAGGGACGCTTGATGCAGAAAAAGAATTCCCTACAGTGAATATGGAATATGAAGAAGCAGCGTATCAAGCGACGAAAAAATTAATTGAAAATGGCCATTCGAATTTAGCATTCGTGTCAGGACCATTTACGCGTGACATTAACCGTCTATGTAAAAAAGTCGGATTTGAAAAAGCGCACGAAGAAGTCGGATTTACAGTGAATCCTGAATTTATTTTAGAAACGGATAATACGTACGATGATGCGTACAATCAATGGTGCGAAATGTTAGAGCGCGATGATGCACCGACAGCGATTCTCGTTAGTAACGATGAACTCGCGGTAGGTATTTTAAATGCGATTCGCGACAATAAGTTTTCTGTTCCCGATGATTTTGAAATTATTTGTTTCGAGCATTCATTGCTCGCACGCGCAGTGCGTCCACAGTTAACGTCTGTCGTCATTCCATTGTATGACCTCGGCGCTGTTTCGATGCGTCTATTGACGAAGTTGATGAATAAAGAGGAAACAGAAGAAGATAAAGTGATGTTGCCGTACCGTTTTGAGTTACGTGCATCAACGAAAGAAAAAAATCCACTCGCATAAAAAAACAGCCGAAAAATCGTAGTTGATTTTTCGACTGTTTTTTCTTATGGACAAACGACAGATAGAGCGCGTTGCATCGCATTGTAATTGTTCACATCGATGACGGAACGTCGCTCGATCGGAGCGAATATTTCAGCGGGGTCACGCCAGTGCAGGTCAATCGGTTCGTCATAATATTTTTGAATTTCTTTCATCACATTCGGTGGAAGTGGACCGTCTGGAATTTCGATATCGTTCATAACGAGCCAGATCATCGCCCACGCACGAGTGACGGCACGCCAATCGTAACCGCCACCTCCTGTCGCAATCCAACGACCGTCACAATATTGATCAGCGAGACGACGTGCTACTTTCGGTATCGTCTCATATAAATCGATGGAACAATGCAAGTGGGTGAGCGGGTCGTACGTGTGAGCATCCGCACCGTTTTGAGTTAAAATGACGTCTGGTTTGAAATGTTCGCAAATACGTTCCATCGCTTCGGTATATACTTGGATAAATGAATCATCTTCAGTAAAAGCATCAAGTGGAACGTTAAAGCTTGAACCGTATCCTTTTCCTGTCCCACGCTCACTAACTTCACCTGTTCCAGGAAATAAATAACGTCCTGTTTCATGAATCGATAATGTAATGACGTTCGGATTGTCGTAAAAAGACCATTGTACGCCATCTCCGTGGTGAGCATCTGTGTCAACATATAATACTTTCTTTCCGTAGTTTTGAACGATATGTTCGATTGCCACACTACAGTCATTGTAAATACAAAACCCGCTCGCTTTATTTCGGAAACTATGGTGCAAACCACCGCTTAAGTTTGTGCTATATTTCGCACGTCCTTCCATCACTTCTTCAACAGCAGTCAATGTTCCCCCTACGATGAGTGCTGTCGCTTCATGCATATTATCGAAAATTGGTGTATCTTCTGTCCCGACTCCATATTTATTAATCTCTTCCTGTGTAACAGGAGAATCGCTCGCACGTTTAATGAAATCGATATAACGAGCATCATGAACGAGTAGTAGTTCCTCATCCGTCGCCATACGAGGGGCGACAATTTGATCGTCTGTTAAAGCACCGATCGAACGCAATAATTGATAGGCGATATACATGCGGTCTTGGTTGAACGGATGTCCGTCTTTGAAATGATAATGTAAAAAATCTTCTGAAAATACAAACTTATTTTGTGCCATACTCCTCATCACCCTTTGTTATGTATTGCCTTTGAAGCGCTTACAACCTTATGTAAAAATGGAGAAACTTCCTCCATTTTATTCGTACGTCGCATATCTTCGTGCGAAACGAAGTCGATCGAATTGGTCGATCGTATGTTGGTCGACATCGCGTCCGATACGGACCATTAAACAGTTAGCAGGATGCGAACAAATTTCCGGATCATCCGTTGGTGTATACATGAGGCCCCCATGATTCATCATTTTTTCCATCATGCGACGGTAATCCCAAACGTTCAAACCGGTCGATTTTAAATCCCAATGCCAATAATATTCGGTCGTAATGATGATATAATTTTCTACCGCTTCATCCATCATTGTCACTTCAAGAAGTGCTTTGCCGAGGCCAGCCCCGCGATAATTTGGTGATACTTCGACAGCGCCGAGTACGAGCAAACGCTCTAAATTACCTTCTGCCCATCGTTCAAGTGGATCCGGGTATGAAAATGCAGCGTATCCGATAATGACATCATCAATACGTGCGATTGTCATACGTGCTTCAGGTTGTTTCGCCACTTCGATGAGTGCAGCGTGTTGTCGTGAAGCAGGACGAAAAGCAACGAGACCTTCGTCGAATGTGTATGATGCGAAACGTTCACTCGGTACAGGACTTTCTACGATAATTTTGCCATACGGCGAATCTTTCTCTAACTGATTATGGTTTTTCTTATGTTCCATCACATTCACCACCTATCATTCAATGCGAACTTGTATCTAATAGTATACACTATAACAGTTTGGAAACGAAAGAAAACTCAACCTCGTTTAAACGAAGTTGAGTTCTCTTTGTTACGATTCTTTGTCTTCTTCAGGTGCTTCTGGTTTATTCGGTTTTTCTTCTGGTTTCTCTTCCGGTTTTTCAATCGGATTTTCTGGTTCTTCCGGTTTTTCTTCCGGGATTTCTTCTTCAGGAGCTTCTTCTTTAACTTCTTCTTCGACTGAAATAGAAGCTGGAGCAGAAGTTAAACCTGTAATATCGACAGCGACGACGGATAAGTTGCCACTACCCGACACGTTCAATGATAAGCTTTGTCCGTCATGAATCGTCGCGATTCTGACACCGTCACGCATAACGTAATAACCGATGACGTCATTGGATGGTGAAGCTGTCCATGATAAAGTCGAACCGTTGTAAGAGACGGTAACAGGTGCTGGTGCTACATTGTCTGCTGGGAAGACTTTTCCTGAGACGACACTTTTTGCGAATAATGAATTCGATGGGAACAGTTTCGAAGCATTACCACCAAGTGGCGCGAGCATTCGTTGAATAAATTGTTCATTAACACCTGTTCCTCCTGCTCGAATGAATTCGGCTGGTGTGGATGGATGCGCTAAGTAATTTTCACCTTTTACAGAGACATATGAACCTGAAATGATACTGTCATCTGCCTTAGATGGAACCATCACTTTTGCGTTAAATAAGTCTGAACGCACGAGCCCCGCAGAACTACATGCATTAGAAGGAGCGAGTCCCGAGATGCCACAAAATGATCGGTTCACGACTTGAGCTGGACGTTCGAAACGTGCTCCTGCTTGAATGACATCAGGATTCGTAGCATTCGCGACGTTCATAAGTCGACTGAATAAGCCACTGACACGCGTCGTAGGGTGAGCGCCGCTACGTTGTGCTAAGTTTCGCTTCACACCATTTTCAACGACTTTATCTTTATAACCGAACCAAACGCCGAGTGACACGTTCGGTGTGTAACCGACGAGCCAAGAGTCTGCGAAGTCGTTTGATGTTCCTGTTTTTGCTGCCATATCGGGACGGAAGTTCATCTGTCCAGTGACAGCAGGTGCTGTCCCGTTACCGTACAACACACCTTTTAACATATCGGTTACGATGTACGCTGTTTCAGGTGAAAATACTTCAACAGGATTCACTTCGTGTTCATAAATGACATTTCCTTGTTTATCTTCGATGCGTTCAATCATATAAGATTGTGCGTATTTTCCGCCATTTCCTAAAGTGGCGAAGGCGTTCGTATTTTCTTCAACGCTCCCATCTACTGCTCCAAGAGCTGCTGACGGAACAGTATAGTCTGTCTCTGTTAAGCGAGAGAAGCCCATTTTGTGTAAAAATTCCATTGGGCGACGTTCGAGAATGTCGTAATAGAGTCGTACAGTTGCGACGTTTAAAGACATCGCAAGCGCTTGACGAGCTGGGATGATTCCAGCTTCATAACTTGCGACATAGTTGGATGGGCTCCATCCATCTTTTAATGTAAATTTCACATCGACGACTGGACTTCCTGCACCGATCACACCATATTCAATCGCTGGCGCATAGACGAGAAGTGGTTTGATGGACGAACCGAGATGGCGGTAAGCTTGAGTCGCGTGGTTCACTTCAGATAGTTCGAAGTCACGTCCACCGACGAATGATAAAATACGTCCTGTCGAGTTTTCAATCATCATCGCTCCGACTTGAACAGGGTCATCTACTAAATACTTCTCCCCTGTTTCAGGGTCTGTTTTTTCTCGTTTATACGTAAATCCGTAGTTTTGATATTCTTTTGCGACACGGTTCATTTCTTTATACATGTCGCGGTCGATCGTTGAATGGATGCGATACCCTTCTGTACGCATCGCACGATCAGCGATGATGCGGTATTTTTCTTTTAATTTTTGTTCTTGTTTCAAACGTTCCGGGTCAATGCCGTCTTCCGCTGCGAAAATCTCTGTTAAAATATCGACCGTACGATTTTGAATTTCTTGTGCTAAATACGGTTCTTCAATGTTCGCGCGTAAATACGGCTCACGGAAATCTTTTTTAATATCGTAAGCGAGTGCTTCTTCATATTCAGATTCTGTAATATAGCCTGTCTCTTTCATACGGAAGAGGACGGTTTTCATACGTGAAATGCCTCGTTCTAATAAATCGTCGCTCTTTAAACCACCACCGCTAACGTTACTTTTGAAAGGTGTGTAAGCGAAAGGTGCTTGTGGAATACCAGCGATGAAAGCAGATTGCGGTAAGTTTAATTCGCTCGCTGATTTATTGAAAATTCCGCGTGCAGCCGTTTCGACTCCTGCGATATTTTGTCCAATAGCGTTACGACCGTATGGAATAACGTTCAAATACGCTTCTAAAATTTCATCTTTCGTCATGAAATGTTCTAAGCGCATCGCGAGTAAAATTTCTTTCGCTTTCCGTTCGTAGGATACTTCGTTCGTTAAAATTTGGTTTTTAATTAATTGTTGTGTTAATGTCGATCCACCTGTTTGACTGCTTGAGTTAGTGACGTCTTGCAATAGTCCACGAATGATCGCTTTCGGGACGATTCCTTCGTGTTCTTCAAAGTATTCATCTTCCGTTGCATACACTGCATCAATGACATAAGGTGACACTTTATCTAATGTTGTTTTTTCTCGTTCGATATCGGCATTAATCGTTCCGAAAAAGACGTTGTTCGCATAATAAATTTCTGACGTTTCTTCATAGTTGAAAACTGCGTTTCTCATTTCTTCTGGAGAACGGAGTGGTTCT
Organism: Savagea sp.; assembly: GCA_030152265.1. Taxonomy (GTDB): domain Bacteria; phylum Bacillota; class Bacilli; order Bacillales_A; family Planococcaceae; genus Savagea. The sequence goes on along the minus strand of JASLHQ010000042.1, from coordinate 10,248 downwards.
TTTGAAACGAGATGAGCGAAATAGCCAGCGCCGACCGAAACAGCAAAGATGCCTCCTATAAACATGACGACTAAAAGCAAAATCATTAAGTTCCATGCAATCCCTGAACCGATGCGGACAATTGATCCCGCTTTAGATTGTTGGAACTCGTTATACTTGCGTTCGAATCGCGTCGCAAAACGCTCTTCATTTTGTTTATGACTCACTAATTTTTTCCCTCCTAAAACCGTAATTCATTATAGCATATTTTGAAAAAGATTTGACAAAACAAAAAAACGGCTTACAATAGGTATTATTCATAACTTTTATTATACGATGAATGAGCCGCAGTAGGAATAGTACGACAGAATCAGAGACGTGACGGTCGGTGCGAGTCACGATGCGACTATGGCCGAATTACAGCTTTGGAGTATACGTGTGCATAGCGTTAATATGCTTTCAATGAGGAGTGACGGAATACGCGTCATTCAACTAGGGTGGTACCACGTTTGTAAAAGCGTCCCTGTGCGAACATATTTGTTTGCGCAGGGCTTTTTTTATTTTGAAAATTCAAGGAGGAAGTACAATGGCTAACGAATTAATGGAAGATTTACGATGGAGAGGCTTACTCTACCAACAGACAGATGAACAAGGTTTAGAAAAATTACTCGATGAGAAGAAAGTGACATTGTACTGCGGTGTGGATCCGACAGCAGACTCGATGCATATCGGACATATCGTACCGATGTTAACACTTCGTCGTTTCCAAATGCACGGACATAAACCGACACTTCTCGTCGGCGGTGCGACAGGGATGATCGGTGACCCGTCAGGACGTTCTGAAGAGCGCGTTCTTCAAACACCGGAACAAGTAGAACAAAACGTTCAAGGCATTCGCGCACAATTAGAGCGTATTTTCGATTTCGATTCAGGAGAAGAAAATGCAGCGCAGCTCGTGAACAACCGCGACTGGATTGGCGAATTGACATTGATTGACTTTTTACGCGATTACGGAAAATTGCTTACAGTAAACTACATGCTCGCGAAAGATAACGTCGCGTCACGTTTAGAAGAAGGAATTTCATACACGGAATTCTCATATATGCTCATGCAAGCAGCAGACTTCGACCACTTATACCGCAACTACGGCGTGCAAGTTCAAATTGGAGGAAGCGACCAGTGGGGCAATATTACGACAGGACTTGAAGTACTTCGCAAAACGCACGACGAAGAAGTGAATGCGTTCGGTTTCACGATTCCACTCGTGACGAAAGCAGACGGTACGAAATTCGGTAAATCAGCAGGTGGCGCAGTTTGGTTAGACGCTAACAAAACATCACCGTACGAGTTTTACCAATTTTGGATCAACACGGCAGATGCAGACGTCGTAAAATACTTGAAAATCTTCACATTCTTGTCACGTGAAGAAATTGAAGCACTCGCTGAAAAAGTGGAAACGGAACCACATCTCCGCGAAGCGCAAAAAACGTTAGCGGCAGAAATGACGCGTCTCGTACATGGTGAAGCAGCACTTGAGCAAGCGGTGCGCATTACAGAAGCGCTCTTTAAAGGAGATTTAAAAGCGTTGACGGTCGCGGAAATGAAAGATGCGTTTAAAGACGTACCGACAGCAGAAATGGCGAAAGAAGATGTGAACCTCGTCGATTTCATCGTCACAGCGAAAGTTTCTCCTTCAAAACGTCAAGCACGTGAAGATATTCAAAACGGTGCGATTTCATTAAATGGTGAAAAAGTACAAGACCTCGACTACACAGTCGATGCGAAAGATCGTTTAGACGATGCGTTTACGATCGTCCGTCGCGGTAAGAAAAACTACACGATGGTACAATACAAGTAATAAAATATGGATGTGAGCGTCATGCTCCATCCATATTTTTTCGTCTTTTGAACATTCTTTTCGATTGTTCATCATATTTTCATAGAGCGACCATAAACTGAAAGAAGCGTTAGGAACGGAGGGAAGGACTTATGCCTTCAGCTTGGATCATTTGGACGGTTGCTAAAATTATATTAAGCTTTTTGCTAGGGGCGGGTATTTATTTCATCGTCATTCAAGGTGAAGCAAAAATGAAATGGCAAGCGATAGAGGAAGTATTTTCATTTATTATCAACGTCATTTTATACATGTGGCTCGCTAAAATTTTGCTCCATTTGCAAATGTTCATACAAGACCCGTTCGCTTTACTCGCTTATCCGAGCACGCGCCAAGCTTTTTATATCGGAGTGGCACTCGCAGTCATTCATAGCGTGTACAAAGGGTGGAAAAAAGGGGAGTTCCCGACCGCTTTATACGATGCGTTCGTCCCGATTTTTATTTTTTCTTCCTTTATATATGAGTTTATGCAACTCATTGAGCGCAAGAGCAACTACGAGCTACCGTACGTCATAACGTTAGCCGTTGTCCTTCTATATTACGTATTCATTGGAGCGAAAATGTCGTCGAGTTTGCGCAGCTATACGACTGCACTATTATGGCTCGTCGGGGTTTTCATCCTTCAGTGGATCATGCCTGTCGTTACGATGTATCAATACCGCATTACGATCCCATTCATCGTCATTGTGTTACTCGCACATGTCGGATATGGGATTATTCAGAAGAAAAGGAAGTGACCTCGTTTGGAACTTACAGCAACGACGCCTTTACTGCTCGGGTTATTACTCTCGCTCGGAGCAGGTGCGTTATCATTTTTATCTCCTTGTGTACTGCCTATTTTCCCGGCTTATTTATCGTACATTACAGGAGTGAGTGTGAAAGAAATTCAAGGAGACCAAACCCCTCAAATTCGAAAAAAGATTTTAACGAACTCCGTCTTTTTCCTATTAGGTGTTTCGCTCGTCTTCATTAGTTTAGGATTCGCGGCATCACTACTAGGAGATGTCATCGGTCAATTGTTAGAAGGATCAATCGGAAAGCTCATTCAACGACTCGCTGGAATTTTACTCATCGTTATGGGACTATTCGTCGGTGGTTGGATTCAAATTAAGTTTTTAATGCAGGAAAAACGTATGCAAATGAATCCGTCAAAATCGGGCTATCTCGGTTCATTTTTCGTCGGTCTAGGATTCGCAGCAGGGTGGACACCTTGTATCGGGCCGATTTTCGGAGGCATTTTATTTTTAGCGGCAACGAATCCGACGTATAGTATTTTATATACGGTCTTTTACGTCATCGGATTTGCGTTACCGTTCCTCGTCTTTTCATTCTTCATCGGTTCAACACGCGCGATTTTGAAACATAGTGGAACGATTATGAAAGTCGGCGGTGTCATTATGATTTTAATGGGACTCGTCTTATTCTTCGGTTGGATGCCACGCATTACGGAGTTTTTATTAGACCTTGTAGAAGATACGTGGATGAGTAAGTTAGGATAAGGAGGAAGACATTTGAGAAATATCATTATCGGCCTCGTCGTCGTATTAATGGTCGGTTGGGCGATTTTCGAGTTCACTGGTGAGAAGAGCGAAGAGAAACAACTCGCTGCACAACGAGCTGCATTGTTAAAAGAACAACAGCAATTAAATGCGAAGCAAGAAGCGTTTGAAGGGTTCGGCATTAAAGTAGGCGATATGGCGCCGAACTTCGAAGTACAAGATTTAGCGACAGGGGAACAAGTAAAGTTGACGGATTACCAAGGGGAACCAGTTATTTTGAACTTCTGGGCAACGTGGTGTCCGCCATGCCGAGCGGAGATGCCGGATATGGAACAATTTTTCAAAGATACAGATGCGAATTTACTCTCTGTCAACTTAATCGAAACAGAAAAAAGTAAAGATCACGTGCCAGAGTTTATCGACAGTTACGGATTGACGTTCGACGTGTTGCTCGATCACAATTCAGCAACGGCCGCAACGTACAAGATTCAACCGATTCCGACGACATTTTTCATCGATCGTGAAGGAGTCATTTCGTTTATTGCATACGGTGCGATGAACTACGATACGATGGCACAAGAATACGAAAAAATTAAGTAAAGAGAAGGGAGGCTCGTCCTCGCTTCTTTTTTATCCGAGGTGAATACATTGAAAGAGACAGTACTCGTCGTAGAAGATGATGCGATGATTCGCAACTTATTAAAAATTTATTTAGAAAAAGAACAGTACGATGTCGTTGAAGCAGTCGATGGAAAAGAAGCGCAGGAAAAATACGAGCGCGACCAACCGTGTGTCATCATTTTAGATCGGATGATGCCTCGCATGTCAGGGGAAGAGTTTTGCAAATGGTTGCGTCACGAGAAAAAAAGCGATGCGACGGTCATTATGTTATCGGCGAAAGCGCAGACGGATGACCGTATCGAAGGGCTCGATATCGGAGCGGACAACTACGTGACGAAGCCGTTTGAACCGTCTGAAATTGTCGCTTACGTGAAAGCAGGGATTCGCCGGAGCGGTTCGACGTGCAAAAAAATCGCGTCGGATGAACTCGTTTTGCATCCGAATCGTCGCGAAGTCATTTTGCGAGGGAAAGAAGTGCAGTTGACGAAACATGAATTTGATTTATTGTATTGCTTTATGAAAAATCCGCAAATCGTCATGACGCGTGAGCAGCTTATCGAACAAATGTATCCGTACGATGAGCGGGACGTGTTGGACCGGACGATCGATGCGCACATTAAAAAATTGCGCGAAAAAATAGAGGATATCCCATCTCAACCGAAGCGCATCGTCACAGTGCGCGGTATGGGATATAAATTTGTCCATGAGCAAGCGTAAAGCACTTTCTGTATTGTCCGGCAGCTTTCTTTGGCGCTTAACATTCGTCAATATTGCGGTTATGGCGGTAGCGCTCACCGTGAGCAGTTATACGATCTACAATACAGCGTGCATGCTCGTCGAACATCTCGGTCCGTCGGAAGCTCATCGCAATGAGTTTTTTAACGCGACCTTGTTTCAATATTTATTCATCATTACGTCGATCGGCATCATCATTAGCAGCTTGCTTCAAATGCACTTTACACGTCGCATTGCAGGTCCGATTAACGATTTAATCGAAGCGATGGAAATGGTGAAACGCGGACTATACCCTGCGAAGCTTCAACCGAAACGCGAAAATGACGAAATCGGTCAGTTGCTGTTACAATTTAACGCGCTTATGGAACAGCTCGAATCGAATGAGCAAGAGCGTAAAAAATTGACGACTGATTTATCCCACGAAATTCGGACGCCGCTTACGAACATCGCCGGTTATTTAAAAGCGATGGAGTCCGGTGTCATCGAAGGGGACGTCGCCATTTATCGCTCGCTCATCGAAGAGACGGAACGCGTGACGAAAATGGTCGAACAGTTGGATGACTTAACAGCGATCGACCATTTATCGAACGATACGATGACGCGTGAGCGGCTCGATATTCAACAAGAAGTAGAAAAAATGTACACGTTGTTCCAAGTGAGTTTAACGAAAAATGACATTGCGTTACACATCGATGTCGAGCCGATAGAGCTTTACACATTGAAAGAAGGATTGCATCATATTTTGACGAATTTAGTCGACAATGCGATTCAATATTATGACGGTGTCGGGCCGATTACGATCACCGGAAAACGAGTGGATACGGAATACGTGCTCGCCGTTTCTGGACCAGGTCCCGTCATTAAAGAAGAACATCGCGCGCAACTGTTCAACCGCTTTTACCGAGTCGATGCGTCACGCAACGACGAAACGGGAGGGCGTGGACTCGGACTTGCGATTGCGAAAGAGATGAGTCGTAAAATGGGCGGAGATTTACAATACGTCCCGACCGAACCGACGAACACATTCGAACTGCGCATTCCGATCGAAACGAAATAAAATATATGTGCAACAATAAAACACCTTCAGCGTGAGTACTCATGAAGCACTCCGTTGAAGGTGTTTTCGTCGTTATAAAAATTTGTTGCGATATGTTCTCGTTAACGCTGTTTTCGAATCATGTCGTACTTTTGAACAGGCGTATTCACTTTCATTTTACAAATCATCATCGCATTGCGCGCACGATCAATCTCTTCGCCATCTTCATCCCATAGTTGTTCAACTGTTTCGTAAGAATGACGGAAGCCAGGTCCGTAAAACTCGATATCGTCGCCAATACCGAAGTTGTTGCGTTGTTGAATCGTCGCGATTTGTGTTTCTTCGTCGTAGTCGAGCACTTGACCGACGAATTGGTAACGTGGAATGCGTCGTGGTTTACCGAAAAGTTGTTCGTTTTCTGTCGGTGTTCCCCAATAGAAGCCGCTCGCTAATTCACGCTGCGCCACTTTCCAAAGCTCGTCTTCCCACGCCTGGTTGAAGACGTAGTTGTCCGGGTCTGCACAGTATGCGTCGATCGCTGCACGGTAAACGTTTGAAACAGTCGATACGTAGTGAATCGATTTCATACGTCCTTCAATTTTTAAACTTTCGACACCGCTTTCGACAATTTCTGGAATGTGACGAATCATCGCCATATCGACAGAACTCATCGAGAAAGCTTCCAATTCTTCTTCAGAAAGTCCAGCGAGGTGTGAGTTTTTCTCACCTGGTTCCGGCATTTCGAAAATGTCGTATTTCCAACGGCATGATTGTGAACAACCACCGCGGTTCGCGTCGCGGTCTGACATGTAGTTTGAGAGCACGCAACGACCAGAGTAAGAAATACACATCGCACCGTGGATGAACACTTCGATTTCAACGTCTGTATGCTTTTGCATTTCGTTAATTTCATCCATGCCGACTTCACGAGCGAGCACGATACGCTCGAGTCCTTCATCTTTCCAGAAGTTCAACGTTTCGTAGTTCGTCGCTGAAGCTTGTGTCGATAAGTGGATTGGAAGTCCAGGAGCGGCAGTAGCACAAATTTCAATCAATGCAGGGTCGGATACGATGACCGCATCGATGCCGATTTCTTTCAACGTTTGGAAAAATTCGTCCGCCCCTTCCGTATCTCCTTCGTGTGCGACGATATTTGCCGTCACGTAAATTTTTGCGCCGTATTTGTCCGCGAACGCGCGCGCTTCACGCATTTCATCGTAGCTGAAGTTTCCAGCACGACTGCGAAGTCCGTACGCTTCTCCTCCGATAAATACAGCATCTGCGCCGTAAATGATCGCCATTTTTAATTTTTCTAATGTGCCTGCGGGTGATAACACTTCAGGCTTTTTCGTAATGACACGTTTTGTCATAGTGGATCGTCCTTTCTTATTTTGATTCAATCGAGTCTGGATCTTTTAAGAAAAATCCTTCATCTAATGAGCGGTGTGGTGGATGTAAGTCGTGAAGTTTTTCGTTTAATGCATGCATCACTTCTTCTGTCCACGTTCCGTTTTGGAAATGAGTGCGGGCTTCATCGAACAATTTGACGATTTTGACGAAGTTTTCACCTGGTGAAAAAATGCCGTCCAATTTCCATTGTTTTAAGCCGAGGTCGACTAATTTATCTAATTGCGTCATCAAGTTGACGTCGTCGGTTGCGAAAACGTGCGTTCCGTTCATATCTTCATAAATTGAGTAATGGTTTTCTTCATTGCTTTCCGATAAGAACAGTTCGCGGCTTTCCATCGATTCTGGTACATCTTGATCGACGTAGTTGAAGTAGTTTTGAACGAGCTTTCGTTTTGATTGGTGAATACAAGTTGCGCCGTAGACGAGTATCTCTACTGGAATGATGACATTCTCTGCGAGGACTTGTAATTCTTCAAACGTCAATTCGCGTGCTAAGACGCCAGCGATTGCGCCACGTTTTCCCCAAAAGTTAATTTGTGTAGAGTTCGTGACGAGCGTTTGCGCGTCGTAAATGTAGTCCAAGTTAAATTCGTTTTTTTGTAAAATACGAACTGCTCCTGGGTCCCCCGTCGTAATCGCATCTACGTTGAGACGCTCTAATTCTGTGAGATAGTCTTTCAATTTTTCAATGCGGTCATTATGGAAGAGGGCGTTCACAGCGACGATTACTTTTTTATTCGCTGCATGTGCAATTTCCACCACTTGACCTATTTCTTCTAAAGAGAATGAATGGGGAAGGCGTAAACCAAATTCATCTTCTCCCACGTACAAATAATCGACACCTGCGTCAATTAATTGCTTACTTTGTTCCACCGACTCGGCTGTTGCAATCAGTTCGATCATCGGTTTCACTTCCTTTCTTAAAAAAATACGTACGATTTCTATTTTACTCCACAACGTAAAAAAACGACATACGTCATCGTATATTGTTTGGAATTGTTAACATATCGTTAGGAGACGAGCGAGTAGTAGTCGTTTCGCTCATCCCATTGCAATCTCTTCGGAGTAGAAAGTTTTTACGATTATTTCATGACGTAAAAAAACGCATAGAATCAGAGGAGATTCCATGCGTCGCGCTTCGTTTCATTTAAAGTAGTCCTTGTTCGCGTAATTTTTTCTTTTTCATAAATCCGAGTCCCATGAAGACGAGGACTAAAATAGAAGAGATGATGATCGTCAACGGTGACTTTTCTGCGACGCCGACGCCGATTGCGCACATCGATGAGACAGCTAAAAATGAGTAAAGGACGAAAATCCATTGAATATTTTTCAAAAAAATGCCTCCTTCTGAGTATCGCTTGTTTTGATATGTAGATTCATGTGTTATAATAACACAGTTAAAGAGATGATAAAAGATAAACGGAGTTGAGAAGAGAAATGAAAGAACGTTCAGACATTAGAAACATCGCCATCATCGCTCACGTCGATCATGGTAAAACGACATTAGTCGATCAGTTGTTAAAGCAATCAGGAATCTTTAGAGAAAATGAGCATGTCGATGATCGTGCGATGGACTCGGATGATATTGAAAAAGAGCGCGGTATTACGATTTTAGCGAAAAATACGGCGGTTCATTATAAAGATAAGAAAATTAATATTTTAGACACACCTGGTCACGCGGATTTTGGGGGAGAAGTAGAGCGAATCTTGCGCATGGTGGACGGTGTTATTCTCGTTGTCGATGCGTTCGAAGGATGTATGCCTCAAACTCGTTTCGTATTAAAGAAAGCGTTGGAAGCGAATCTTCAGCCGATTGTCGTCGTCAATAAAATTGACCGCGATTTCGTGCGTCCAGAAGCAGTTGTCGATGAAGTGCTCGAACTCTTTATCGAATTAGACGCAAACGACGACCAATTAGAATTCCCAGTCGTGTACGCTTCAGGATTTAACGGTACAGCAAGTTTAGATCCAGAACCAGAAGCACAAAAAGAAACGTTGCAAGATTTGTACGATGCGATCATCGAACATATTCCAGCACCGATCGATAACAGTGAAGAACCACTTCAGTTCCAAGTCTCATTATTAGACTACAACGACTACGTCGGACGTATCGGTATCGGACGTATTTTCCGCGGTTCGATGAAAGTCGGAGAACAAGTTGCTTTATTAAAACGTGACGGTTCAGTGAAACAGTTCCGTGTAACGAAAATGTACGGCTTCCTCGGCTTGCAGCGTATTGAAATTCAAGAAGCATTCGCTGGAGATTTAGTAGCGGTTTCCGGAATGGAAGATATCGACGTAGGGGAGACAATTTGTCCAGTCGGTCATCAAGAAGCGTTACCAGAGCTTCATATTGACGAGCCGACATTACAAATGACATTCCTCGTGAACAACAGTCCGTTCGCTGGAAAAGAAGGAAAATGGATCACAGCGCGTAAAGTAGAAGAACGCCTTGAACAACAGCTTGAAACAGACGTATCGCTCCGCGTAGAGCCGACTGCTTCACCAGATGCATGGATCGTTTCAGGACGTGGAGAGCTCCACTTATCGATTTTAATCGAAAATATGCGTCGTGAAGGATATGAACTTCAAGTGTCAAAACCAGAAGTCATCATCCGTGAAATTGACGGTGTAAAATGTGAACCGTTCGAACGCGTTCAAATCGACGTTCCAGAAGAATATTCAGGTGGCGTCATCGAGTCTCTCGGCCAACGTAAAGGTGAAATGCTCGATATGATCAATAGCGGTAACGGTCAAGTGCGCGTCGTCTTTTTAGTGCCTGCACGTGGATTGATCGGATATACGACAGAGTTTTTAACATTGACTCGCGGATACGGTATTATCAATCACACATTTGACACATATAAACCATATATTAATGCTAAAATTGGAGGAAGACGTAACGGAGCGCTCGTTTCAATGGAGAACGGTGTCGTTACAGCTTACAGTGTTATGCAACTCGAAGATCGTGGAACGATGTTCGTAGAAGCAGGCACGCCGATTTATGCAGGAATGATCGTCGGTGAAAATACACGTGAAAATGATTTAACGATCAACTTGACGAAACAAAAACA
>JASLHQ010000033.1 GCA_030152265.1 Savagea sp. | reverse complement strand
GTTCGTAATATCGTCCGCACGAAAGATTTAGATGAAGCGATTCAAATTATTAACGATCATGAACTCGGTAACGGGGTAACGATCTTTACGAATAACGGATACGCAGCGCGTCAGTTCACGACAGAAATCGAAGTCGGAATGGTCGGCGTTAACGTTCCAATTCCAATTCCAGTCGGATACTACAACTTCGCTGGATTCAAAGCGTCACGCTTCGGAGATGGCCACATGTTCGGTCCAGACCAAGCACGCTTCTTCACGAAAACGAAAACAATTTCAGAGCGCTGGTTAAAAGAATCAGACGACAAAGAAATGAGCTTCGCTTTCCCAAGTAACTAAATGATACGAGCCTTAGCATCGACATCGGTGCTAAGGCTTTTTTGTGTATAATAAAAAGAAAAAGGGGAGATGGACATGAAACGGATTAAAGTGATCGCGACAGGTGGTACGATTTCAGCGCATCATGACGATCGACTCGACGTGCGCAATTACGTATCGGGTCATTATAGTGGAGAAGACATTATAGCGTCACTTCCAGAGTTACGTCGTTTTGCGGAAGTCGATGTGGAGCAACTTTCGAACTTCAGTAGCACGGTTATCGACGACCGCCATTGGGTATTGTTGAAGGAACGGGTGACTGCGATTTTAGAAGAAGAAGGGTACGACGGTGTCGTCATTACACACGGAACGAATACGTTAGAAGAGACGGCGTATTTTTTACATTTGACGGTGCCGAGTGAGAAGCCTGTCGTCGTGACAGGAGCGCAACGTCCATTTTCCGGATTGAGTACAGACGTTTCAATGAATATATTAAATGCGATACAAGTCGCCGCGTCATCGGAAGCAAGTAGTTGCGGTGTACTCGTCGTTTTGAATAATGAAGTGTGGAGTGCGCGTGATGTGTCTAAGACGAGTACGTATCGTTTACAAACGTTCCAGTCGATGAATACGGGATCACTCGGAACGGTCGACCCGGATCATCATGTTCGCCTTTTGCATCGACCGGTTCGGAAGCATACTGTGCAAAGTATGTGGGCCAATGAGTCGTTTGATGCGCTTCCACGAGTCGATATCGTTTATTCCTATGCAGGGGCAGACGGTGTCATGATTGATGCGCTCGTCGCAGCGGGAGCGAAAGGAATCGTCATTGCGGGGACAGGAGCTGGGCGTTGTAGTCCGCTAGAAGAAGAGGCGATTGAGCGAGCTGTTGAGGCAGGGGTCGTTGTGGCGATGAGTAGTCGCGTCGGTTCGGGAGTTGTCATTCCAATCGATACGTATGCGCACATTCCATTTGTGACGACAGATACGCTTTCTCCTCAAAAAGCACGCATTTTATTAAAATTAGCGTTGCGTCAAACGCAAGATGTCGCAACGATTCAAACGTATTTTGAACAGTATTAGGAGGAACGTGTATGGTTGAAATTTGTGTGATGGGTAGTTTAAATATGGACGTCGTAACGCATATTCCGTATTTTCCACAAGAAGGGGAAACGTTAGAAGGTTCATCGATTGAAGAGTATGCGGGTGGAAAAGGAGCGAATCAAGCAGTTGCGGCAGCGAAGCTCGGACGTCGTGTCGCGATGGTCGGTGCTGTCGGGGAAGATGCGTACGGGGAGCGTTTAGTGGAAGGTCTTGCGCAAAATGGCATCGACGACACTGAAGTAGAACGTTTGCGAGGTGTTCGTACAGGACAAACGGCGATTTTATTGACGGAGCGAGGTGACAATACGATTTTATACGTTCCTGGAGCGAATGTAGAAAAATCAGCTTCATCCGTCGAACGAGCAGTACGTCATTTTGATGGAGCTCAAATATTGCTTGTCCAGTTGGAAACACCAGAAGAGAACGTCTTGCGTGCGATGGAAGTAGCGAAAGCGCTCGGCATGTATGTCATTTTAGACCCCGCTCCCGTCGCTCGCCTTACAGAATCATTACTGCGCGCTGCTGATTGCATCGTCCCGAATGAAGTCGAAACAGAACAAGTCGTCGGCTTTTCTGTCCGTGATGAAGAGACAGCACGCCGCGCGATGCAAGTATTGAAGCAGTACGATATTGAACGAGCGATTTTTAAAAGAGGGTCTGAGTCGCTCTTCGTTTGCGAAGGAGAGCGTGTAACAGAAATCCAACCGATTCGCGTTGCAGCGGTCGATACGATCGGAGCGGGCGATTGTTTTGCGGGTGCACTTGCGACAGGACTCGTTGAGGAATTATCGTTCGTCGAAGCGGCTCGATTTGCGAATACCGTCGCAGCATTAAAAGTGACGAAGCGCGGTGTGCAAGAAGGAATGCCGACGCGCGAAGAAGTGGAGCAGTTTCAAGAAAGAAGGGAACGCCTATGAAAATTGCGATCATCGTCATTGTACTCATCATCGTCGGAACGCTCGTCTGGCAAATGATGCAGAAGCGCACGATGATGAAAAAAGGACAAGTGGCACAAGCGGAAATGCTTGGCGAAATTCAAGTCGGAGGAGGCGGACCGATGTGTCAAGGAGACGTCGCACAAGAAATTCGTATCCTCGTCAAACTCGTCGAAGCGCCTCATACCGAGCTATACGTCCGTTCATTTATGCGCCCGACAGAATTTAAAACATTGCAAAAAGGAATGATTTTACCGATCATTCATGACGGAAAAGAAGGCATTTTAGATCCATCGTATGAAAAACAATTACGAACTCGAATGGGATGAATGCGATCCTCATTTGTAGTGTGAGAGCGACCATTTCGATGGTTGCTCTTTTTTTCGTTGTGAAATTGTATATAATAGAATGAAATGGAAGAAAAGGGGGAGAACGTATGGCACAAATGCGTGTGAAAGCGAGCGTATATCGTGGGGGTACGAGTCGAGGTGTGTTTTTCCATTCGGATGATTTGCCGAAAGAGAAGGAAGAACAACATCGCATTTTTTTAAACGTCATGGATTCTGTAAACAATAACCAAATTAACGGGTTAGGGAGCGGGACGTCGCATACGAGTAAAGTAGTCGTCATGAGTCCGCCTAATGATGAAAGCGTTCACATGAACTACACGTTTTATCAAATCGGCATTGAGCACGATCATGTCGATGCGCACGGAACGTGTGGCAATTTGATGGGGGCGGTCGGTGCGTATGTCGTCGATGAAGGGTATGTCGATATTCCAGAAGGTGCGACATCGGTAGAAGTGCGTGTTTTTAATACGAATATTAATCGAGTGATCGCGATGACAGTACCTGTCGAGGACGGGGAATATGCGGTCGTCGGCGATTATGACATGGCCGGCGTGAAGCAAAAAGGCGGCCGCATCGAAGTGAAAATGATGCATCCGGGAGGTTCGAAGCTCGGCGCGACGATGCCACTCGGTCCCGTCCATTCACTACAAGTCGGGAATGAAACGTATGAAGTGTCCGTCGTCGACATCGTCAACCCGTTCGTCTACGTGCGAGCGAAAGATCTCGGACTGACGACAGAGCGATTGTTAAGTGACCTTCGAGAAGATCGTCCGTTAATCGAAAAGTTAGAACAAATTCGACTCGCCGCTTCGATCGCATCTGGTTTAACGAAGACGATGGAAGAAGCGCTCGATTCTCAAACGATTCCGAAAATCGCACTCGTCCATGAGCCTATCACATATACGAATTCGAAAGGGGACGTGACGAATGCGTCAGACATCATTATTTATTCGAAAATGGTGTCGATGCAAAAAATTCATCGAACGTATGCGGGAAGTGGCTTGTACAATTTATCAGCGGCAGCCTCTTTAAAAGGCACAATCGTCGAACAGCTCGCACGTCCAATCGAAGGGGAGCTCATTCCAATCGGGCATCCTGAAGGGAAAGCGGAAGTGAGACTTCAAATGAATGCGTCACGTGACGACGTCGTGTACGTCGGGTTAGACCGCACCGCACGTCGCATTATGAAAGGTGAAGTGTACGTACCGAATTATTCGTAAGGGGGAGAAAGAAATGAAACAAGAATTCGTTCAAACATTACAATTAGGGGATCAAACGTATACATATGCGTCATTACAAAAGTTAGCGGAACAATATCCGAAAGTGAAAAAGTTGCCGTACGCGATTCGGGCACTGCTTGAAAGTGCGCTTCGTCAATGGGACGGCATGTATATTACAGATGAACATATTCAACATTATACGAATTGGCAAACGTCCCAGCACGAACAAGTCGAAGTGCCGTTCAAACCGTCACGCATCGTCCTGCAAGATTTTACAGGTGTCCCTGCAATCGTCGATTTAGCGTCACTCCGTCAGTCTGTTTCAGAAATGAATGGACCATATGAAACGATTCATCCACGCATCGCGGTCGACCTCGTCGTCGATCATTCCGTCATCATTGAAGAAAGTGGATTTGAAGGAGCGTTCGCTCGCAATTTAAACATTGAATACGAGCGCAATATGGAGCGGTACCGCTTCATTAAGTGGGCACAAAAAGCGTTTCAAAAGTTTCGCGTCGTCCCGCCCGCAAACGGTATCGTTCATCAAGTGAACCTCGAATATTTAGGCAGTTCAGTCGTCGCACAAGATGGTGAACTTTATTTAGATACGGTCGTCGGAACCGACTCTCATACGCCGATGATTAACGGACTCGGCACGATCGGCTGGGGTGTCGGCGGAATTGAAGCGGAAGCAGCAATGCTCGGTCATCCGATGTATTTTGTCTTGCCTGAAGTGATCGGGGTTCACGTGACAGGAAAGTTATCAGAAGGCGTGCTCGCAACCGATTTGGCACTCACATTAACCGAGCGTTTGCGTGAGGAAAATGTCGTCGGCAAAATTGTCGAGTTTTACGGAGAAGGGCTCGAACATTTACCTCTTGCGGACCGCGCGACGATTTCGAATATGGCGCCAGAGTACGGAGCGACGATGTCATTTTTCCCGACAGACGATGAAACGATTCGCTATTTACGTGAGACGAATCGTGAGGAAGAAGCGGTTCTTTCCGAAGCTTATCATCGCGCGAACTTACTGTATCGCACGGGAGATGTGCCGAACTATACGAAAACGATCGAGCTCGATTTAGCGGAAATTGAAACGTCGCTCGCCGGTCCGAAACGTCCGCAAGACCGCGTCGCGTTACAACATTTACATACGCGTTTTAATACGTTGTTAAAAGCGGATGTCGCGCAAGGTGGGTACGGTGTGACAACAGTTGAAAGTAAAAGCGATTTACAACATGGAGACGTCGTGCTCGCTTCGATTACGAGCTGTACGAATACGTCGAATCCGAGCGTCATGTTGGCAGCAGGACTCGTCGCTCAAAAAGCAGTTCAACTCGGTTTGAACGTTCCAGATTATGTAAAGACGAGTTTAGTACCAGGTTCGACTGTCGTCACGCGTTATTTACAAGAAGCGGGTGTTTTACAGTCGTTGGAACAACTCGGCTTTTATGTCGACGGTTACGGATGCGGAGCTTGTTGTGGAAATAGTGGAGCGCTCGATCACGAAGTAGCGCGAGCGATTACGGAGAACGACCTCGTCACATCGAGCGTCATTAGCGGAAATCGTAACTTTGAAGGACGAGTTCACCCGCTCGTCAAAGCGAACTTTTTAGCATCTCCTCCGCTCGTCGTCGCATACGCTTTACTCGGCAATACGAGAGAAGATATTACGAAAGCGGTCTTCGGAAAACGAGCGGACGGCACACCGATCACATTAGCGGATCTTTGGCCGACTGCGGAAGAAATCGCCCGCTACGTTGAGACGTACGTGCACGAACATTTATTTGAAACACAGTACGAACATATTTTTGACAATGAACGTTGGGATGAGATTGAAGCGCCAGAAGGAATGTTGTTTGAATGGGAAGAAACGTCTTCTTACATTCAGCCCGCTCCTTTCTTCAAAAAAGTAGAACGTCTCGATACGTTAACTTTAGAAGGGATGCGTCCGCTCCTTGTCCTCGGAGACTCAATTACGACCGACCACATTTCACCTGTCGGAACGATTTCTAAAGGAACACCTGCCGCGCGCTATTTAGAATTACAAGGTGTCGAGCCGAAAGATTTCAACTCATACGGCTCACGTCGAGGCAACTATCACGTCATGGTGCGTGGTACATTTGCGAATATTCGTTTACGCAATCAACTCGTAGAACGTGAAGGCGGTTGGACACGCCACATTCCGACTGGGGACGTGTTACCAATTTTCGAAGCAGCCGAGCGCTACCGAAATGAACAAACACCGCTTCTCGTCATCGCGGGAAAAGAATACGGAACGGGAAGCAGTCGTGACTGGGCGGCAAAAGGGACGAATTTATTAGGCATTCGCATCGTCCTAGCCGAAAGCTTCGAACGTATTCACCGCAGTAATTTAGTCGGAATGGGTGTACTCCCGTTACAATTTCTAGATGGCGAAAGTGCTGAAACGCATCAATTAACAGGGGAAGAAATTTACCGATTTGATATCGATTTCAATAAAGTGAAACTAGGTGACCGAGTTTCGCTACAAGTCGATGATCGAGAGATTGAAGTAATTATGCGACTCGATAGCGAAGTCGAAATGAACTACTATCGAAACGGCGGTGTTTTGCCGACTGTATTACATGAATATACGAATATTTAATGAAGACAAATGCTGATGAATCGTCAGCATTTGTTGTTTTTTTATTCGAAATTATTCGTAAAAATGAAACTTATTTCATCTTACTTACGTATTCGTATAGGAAAATAGGTATAATAAGTAAAGAGTTTCTAAAAGTACATAATGATGCTCGGTTGATTTTGTATACTGGCATTATAAAAAAGGATGGTGGTTACGATGGAGAAAAAAGATGAATTGCACGCGAACGAAGTCGTCATACCGAAGACGGAAGAAGTAGAACGAACGAGTCAACCGGTGGATTGGGAGGATTTAACACCGAAACAGTCGGTAGACAAAAATCCATTTTTGAAAGAATTTGCGACAGTTGAAGAGAAACAAGAAGTGATTGTAGGAGAACAGGCTTTACTGAAAGAGCAGTATGAAAAGCTACGTCAAGATCACGAACAACTGAAGGAACAAATTGCGAGTCGTCATACAGATTCACCAACAGCAGAACAGTATGAAGCGATGCAGAAGCAGTACGATACATTACAAGAGAAATACGACGCATTAGTGAAGCGTCAAGAAACGATGGTCAGTCAGGAACAATATAAAGAAGTAATCGATAAAATGTTAGCGACATTAAATACGATTGACCAAATTGCGGGAGCGTATCGCAATACGGGGGAAAATCAACTCGTTGCCGAACAGTTAGAGAAAGTAGCGAACATTGCGCTCGCTCAGTTGAAAGATTTACAGTTAGAAGAAATTCCAGTGTATGGAAAAGAAATCGATGGAGAATATATGGAATCATTCGGGGTAGCGCAACACGTATCGGATGAAAAGCTACAGCCACATCAAGTAGCGATTGTGATGCGCCGCGCATTTAAACATAGCGAGACGGGAGAAATTGTTCAAAGCGCACTCGTCTACACAGTACCGGAGGAGGAATAACAAATGGCGATTATCGGAATTGACTTAGGAACGACGAACTCGGCGGTCGCTGTGTACCGTAACGGTCAAGCGGAAATTGTGCCGAATGATAGTCATCAACGAACGACCGCTTCCGTCTTTCAAGTGAAACCGAACGGGGAAGAAGTGATCGGAAGTGTCGCAAAGAAAAGTGCAGCTTCTTTGCCGAAGTCGACGATATTGGAAATTAAACGTTTAATGGGATCAACAGATACAGTCACTGTACAAGGAACAGAATACCGGCCTGAAGAAATTTCATCAAAAATTTTACGCTATTTACGTCAAAGTGCGGAGAAGTTTTTAAATGAAAACGTAGAAGAAGCGGTCATTACGGTACCTGCTTATTTTACAGATGCCCAGCGTAAAGCGACGAAAGATGCGGGCGAACTCGCAGGTTTTAAAGTAGAGCGAATCATTAACGAACCGACAGCTGCAGCCCTCGCTTTTTGTCATGACAATTTGGATGAAAACCGTTACTTGCTCGTCTATGACCTCGGGGGAGGAACGTTCGACGTATCGATCGTTGAAGTATTTGAAGGCATTGTCGAAGTGAAGTCGAGCGTAGGGGATAATGAACTCGGTGGCGCAGATTTTGATGCGGTTTTAATGAATCAAATTCAAGTCGCTTTCCGCCAGCATAACGGTTATGACATGGAATCGATCGCAACGGACCGTGATATGTTGTATTACACGTTGAAAGAAGCGGCAGAAAATGCGAAAATCGCCCTCTCTTCTCAAGTAGAAGCGGATATTATGTTACCGTTTATCGGATTGAAAGACAACTTCCCAGTTAGCTTCCAAATGACGTTACGTCGTGCAGACTTCGAACGTGAAATTAGCGATATGATCGATACGACAATGGATAAAGTGCATCTCGCTTTACAAGAAGCGGGCTTACAACCGTCCGACATTTCAGAAGTGCTCATGGTCGGTGGTTCAACACGTGTTCCGTACGTGCAAGAACAAGTGCGCCACGTATTCGGCCAAAAAATTCGTACAGACGTTAACCCCGATGAAGTTGTTGCCCAAGGTGCTGCGGTACAGGCAGGATTGAAGTCAGGTGCGATGTCGGGTCAAAAACAAAAGATGGTAGCTGTCGATGTTTGTCCTTACACATTAGGGACAGCTGTGGAAAATCCAGATGGAGGACCAGAACTGTTCGATCCGCTCATTTTAAAAAATACACCGATTCCTTTCCAAACGACGAAAAGATATTGGACAGTAAGTCGAAACCAAACGCAAGTGCTCGTCACTGTACATCAAGGGGAAGAAAAGTATGCTTACGATAACGTACTCGTTTCGGATGACTTTCTCGTACAAGGAATTCCTAAAAATGGCGCAGGGGAAGAATCGATCGATATTACATTCGGTTATGACATTAACGGCATCATCGAACTAGAAGTTGAAATCGTAAGCACTGGACAGTCATCGCGTCATATCGTTCAAACAGGTGGCGTAATGGCAGCGGAGGAAAAGGTCGAATCGTTACAACGAATGGAGGCAGAACAAGAAGCTGCTCTTTTAATCGAACATGTGAAGCAAGCGATTCACCGGGCAGAACGACTGCGTGAAAGTGTGTCTCCGAAAGATCAAAAGCGTTTAGATACGTTAATTGAACGTGGGAAACATGCGCTTGAAACAGGAAACGAACGTCAACTCAAAGCGGCGGATCAACAATTACTCGATTTAATTATCGATTTAATTTAATGAGAGGAGCGTGAGCATATGTGGGACAAAAACCACTATGACTTATTCGGCGTTTCGACGGATGCATCAGCTCAGGAGATTAAGTATGCCTACGCTCGTCTCATTCGACAATATACGAATGAACAGCATCCCGAAGAGTTTATGCATATTCGACAAGCGTATACGACGTTAAGCAATCCGAATTTACGTGCTCAATATGACGAATCAATCGGAGTCGGATATGAAGAGGAAGAATGGTATAGTGAGCCGCAATACGAAACACCTCAATATGAGCAGGAAAGTACCCCTGTTTATTATGAACCAGAGTATGAAGAACAATACGAGCAAGAACCGTATTACGAGCCATATTATGAAGAAGATAATGAAGTGTATTACGATACACCTCAAGCAGTTGCATCAGACGAGCCAGAATATAGTTTCATCGGGAACGTCATTTTCTCGATTATTTTAGGGATGATTTTCACACCGATTGTCGGATTAATTGCAGGTGTTGTCATTCATGTGAAACGTATTCCAATTTGGACGTATATTTTAGGACTAGTCGGATGTCTCATTATGATTATTGTCGCAGTGGCGATTATAGGATTTATATTTGGATAACGAGGAGGATGCTTCATGGCAATTATCGGAATTGATTTAGGAACGACGAACTCAGCGATGGCACATTATAAGGACGGTGTCGCGTCAATCGTCGTCAACGAACAAGATCAAAGAACGACACCATCGGCTTATCAAGTGAAGCCGAACGGTGAAGAAATTATCGGAACGAGCGCAAAAAAAGGTGCTGCAACATTCCCGAAACATACAGTTTTAGAAGTGAAACGTTTAATGGGTACGGGAGAAATGGTCGTCATCGACGGACGAGAATATCGCCCTGAAGAAATTTCATCGAAGTTTTTACGCTATTTAAAAGAAAGCGCGGAAATGAAATTGAATGAAAACGTTGACGAGGCAGTTATTACGGTACCCGCTTATTTCACAGACGCCCAGCGTAAAGCGACGAAAGATGCGGGAGAACTCGCCGGATTACGCGTCGAGCGTATCATTAACGAACCAACTGCAGCGGCACTCGCGTTTTGTCACGATAATTTAGATGAAAATAAACATTTACTCGTCTATGACTTAGGCGGAGGAACGTTCGACGTTTCAGTCGTTGAGCTATTCGAAGGAATTGTCACAGTTCAGTCGAGTGTCGGAGATAATGAACTCGGTGGAGCAGACTTCGACAGTGCGTTAATCGACATGTTGAACGAAGCGTTCGAGAGTGAAAACGGTTATGAAATGAAATCAATCGCAGCGGATGAAACGATGTTGTACTATACGTTAAAAGAAGCGGCGGAGAATGCCAAAATTGAATTGTCGACACAAGTTGAGGCGACGGTTACAATTCCATTTATCGGATTGAAAGACAATTTCCCTGTGAGCTTCCACACGACAATTTCACGCAACGCATTTGCGGAACGTACGAAAGAGCTCGTAGACCGCACGCTCGAAAAAGTGAATGTCGCATTAGAAGAAGCGAATGTCGAAGCGTCAGACATTAACGAAGTGTTAATGGTCGGAGGTTCTACGAGAATTCCAGCGGTCCAAGAAGCAGCGGAAACGATGTTCGGTAAGAAAATCAGAACGGACGTCAATCCAGACGAAGTCGTCGCACAAGGCGCAGCTGTCCAAGCGGCGTTGAAATCAGGAGAAATCGATGCGTCGCAAGGACTGATGGCGATTGACGTCTGTCCATACACATTAGGAATTATGATTTCACGACGCCGTGAAGATGGCAGTTTAGAGTCGGGCATTTTCGATCCGATTATCGAAAAAAATACCCCGATTCCAACGAAAAATAATAAAATGTATTACACGACGGCAGATAACCAAACGACGGTGAACATCGCGGTGTATCAAGGAGAAGACGAATACGTCGCGAACAACTCGCTCGTCTCCGATAAAATTTACGTGCGCAACATTCCACCAGCACCAGCAGGTCACGAGCGCATTGAAGTGACATTCCATTACGACGTGAACGGTTTAATCAATTTAGAAGCGGTCGTCATTAGTACAGGCGAACGCATTCAACAAGTGATTGAATCACAAGAAGGTGTCATGAGTGCAGAAGAAAAAGTTGAAGCGGTTGAGCGGATGGAAGAAGAAGAGAGTACGTCAGATGCTTATGACCGTGCGAAAAAAGCAATTCATCGAGCTGAAAAATTACATGCTGGTTGTGCACCAGCTGATCAAGAACGACTCGATGAGCAAATCCAATACTTAAAAGATGCCTTGGAAGAAGAGGATGTTCGAGCGATAGAACGCAACGAACAAAAACTGCTCGACCTTTTACTCGAAGTGATGTAAACATGAAATAAAAACGAAACATTTGAAATCTCAATCATTGTAAAGAAGAGTGAGATAAAAATGTTTCGTTTTTTTATTTCTTTAAAATACTAATTATTTGAATAAAAAAAGAAAGAGGTAATAAATACAATCGTTTAATTACACAAAGTAGTGTAAAGACATTGTTTTTATGTAGTTTAAGGAAGTGTACATTTTTTCTATAACTATGTGCATATAATAAAAAATAAAATTTTAATAAAATTTATTAAAAAAGATTAAAAAATGAGTTGTCTTCATATAGAATATGGTTATGTATAGGAATATAGTTTCAATTATATGATCAAAATATACCTCTTAATGAAAAGAGAAAAGGGGGGACTACTTATGAATAGCAAAAATTTACTGCACCTCGTTCAACCAGAAATGCAACGTCTTATAGCAGAAGGATTACAGCAAGATGAATTTAAAATGTACTATGATCCAGTAATTGATATAAAATCGGATGTCGTTTCATTGTTTGATTTATCGATTTGTTGGCATCATGAACGATATGGTGTACTGGAAGCAATTAAATTTATCCCTTTAATTAAACAGCTACCAGAATACGAACAGTTCGCTCATCGCTTTTTTGAGTGTGTCTCTCGTCGCTTACATTTTTTTAAAAGTATCGATAAATTGACTGCGTTAGCGATACCGGTGTCAGCGAAACAATTAAAACGAGATGACGGAATTGATATGCTATTACAATTTTTGAATGCTCACGATATCCCTACTAATGGCGTTGTTTTGAAAATATTTAATTATGCAGAAAATTTACCCGAGAAATTGGAGCTATTGCAAGAGATGGGATTCAAAATTATTGTGCCTTACGAGTTGCGTGTAAAATTTAAAAAATTATCAGTCGATTATGTGCTCATTAGTCGTCATGAAATAGAAAAGAAACGTTTATTAGGAGAGCCTTTATTAAAAGAAACATTAAAAGCGACATTGGCGAAAGCTCATTGTCAATTTATCGTTCATGATATCGAAGAAGAAAGTCATCAATTATTTTTACAACAATACGGTATTCGCTACTTCCAAGGTCCATTTTATAGCGAGCCGCTACCTTTCGAAGAAATGTTCAAAAAACTTTCTTAAATGGAAAAATAATGATAAAATGGAAAGGTGTTTATTTTAGGAAAGAGAAGGTGACAGCATGTCGAAAAACATGTTTGAAGTAGCAGTGAAAGGTGCTTGGACGGGCGGCGTTCAGACGAAAATTAATGTTCGCGAATTCGATTCTTTTTTAATTGACGAGCCTGCTAATTTAGGAGGAGCTGATGCAGGACCGAACCCAGTGGAATTTGTTTTAGCTGGTTTGAACGGTTGTGTATCCGTCATGGTATCGATGATTGCGAAAGAGATGGATTTTACATATTCAGCGGTCGATTTAGATACGAAAGGGACATTAGACGTTCGTGGTTTAATGGGGATGAACGGCATTACGCCAAACTTCCAAACGGTTACGTTAAATGTGACGATTACGACAGATGAATCACAAGAGCGTGTCGATGAATTAAAAGAGAAAGTAGAAAGCCGTTGTCCTGTCATGGCGATGATTAAAGGATCAGGTGTTGCCGTCGACGGAGACTGGATTGCGAAACAATAAATACATGTTGAGAGTAAGTTCAAATATTAGAACTTACTCTTTTTTGTTTGAAAAATCATTTCAAGAAACTTACAAATTTTTGATTGAAGAAAGAGAAAAAAGGATGAACGACAAAAACAACACGACGAACGATGAATTAAATAGATAAAATATGATTTAAGCAGAATAAATTGTGCATAAAGTAGCTAAAATAATACGGGATGCTAGTTTAGGTGATGAAATCATGGTATGGTAATAGTGTTGAATATGAATACTTTGTGAAGGGAGAGAGGTAAAATGAACGCGTCAGCAGCAGGTAAAGCATTCGTGCTCGTTTTAGTTCTTGCAGTACTTTTAGCAATTGGCATTTATTTTTCAGCAAAAAATACGAAAAATGACACGTTGCACTTGTCGCAAGGTGAACAAGTAGGATATGAGCTTGCCATTCATGAATATAACGAACCTACCATTTAAAATAAAAAGCAGTCCATTTCTTTTTTAAACGAAATGGACTGCTTTTCTGTTTTCAGTTAGTTGTCTGTTACTTGTATGCGGTTAATGATGAATTGAATTTGTGAAGGATGATCTGACGTTTCCCAAAGAGTGTCTTCACAAGCAGTCGCTTCTTGGAAGAAAGGAAGCGAAGTGTCATTCATTTGAATCGTAAAAGTAGTGTCAGGCAAATGACACAAATATTCAACCATACTTTTATATTGTTCTTCCGCATGTAATTGCCAAGTATTTGTTTCCGTCTGTATGAGGTCTTCTTCGTCTAAAGATAGGATAAATTGTTCTTCAACAAAAGTAATAGTGAACGGAATAGTCATGTTAATCGTCGGTAAAGATAGAGGGATTTTCGCTTCGATAATCGTCTCTTTCTTATCTTTTTTCACAAAATCCCCTTCTAATAGTTCCCCTGATTTCCCATACAGTTGGATTGGTCTTTCGCTCGCATTGCGACTCATTTTCGCTTCGATTACGACAGTGAGTGGCTTTAACTGTTGGTACGGGATATAAAAAGTGAACGTTCCATCTGGCTTCGTCACAGCTTGATCGAATGATAGCGGTTCAATCATCCCTTTTTCATTGAGAACGTTCGCATGTAGCATAGTTCCTTCAATGAAGTTTGATTGTCCTTCGACGATGATATACTTTTCGTTCACTGTCGCTTCCGTTGTGAGCCAAATCGTGCGTTCTCCGTAATCTTCAGGACGTTCCCATTCCGGTTGTTCAATTTCGAACTCGTACGGTTGTTCAGCATTTGCGAGCAGTCGGTAATATGCTCGAATTTCGTAATGATCCATTTGATTCGTTTCGTAACGTTGGTTGCTCGTCACATTTTCGAAGTGATAGCCGTACGCTTCGAGCGCTTTCGGATCACTTACTGATAATGTCAACATGCCATGAACGTCTTCATTCGCTTGTTCGAATTCAAAATGGAATGTGCCATCTTTTTTCACTTCTACGACGTCGATGAAATTCGCAATCGCAACGTTTTGGTTTTGAGCAGACGAATGGATGCGTGACCCAGGGGGTGCATTCGTTTTTCCATCGATGATCACTTTACCGTCCGCTACTTGAATGAGACCTTCTATTTTGACATCGAGATCGATTTCGAAAGTCGTCTCTTCCTCAATTACATCTTCTAAATTGTCTTCCTCTTCTACTGGAGGAGTGTCATTTTTTGTACACGCACTTATAATGAGTAAGGCGCTTAAAAAAAAGACGAGTGTGAATCTTTTAATCGTTCTCACCTCAGTCTATATATTCAATAGTACATTATACCAAATGTTACATGAATTTGAGATGAATAGCTACAATTGAAAAAGCGGAATAACCGTGCGAAATATGGTACAGTAATGGAGAAAAAAGAGTTGGAGGTAGAATGATGGAACAAGTCCGTTGGAGCGATATTGATTTAGATTTTATAGAAGGTGTAAAAAACGCACTGCGCCGCAAAATGAATGGCGTCGGGTACGAGGAGAAGTTCCAAGCATCTGACTTTTTAGTGCGATTTAAAGAAGAGCCGTTATACATTTATCATTTCGATGAAGCGTATTGGGCCGAATATATTTTTAAAGGCGATGTTGAATAAAACGGTTGACAAAGATTTTGAAATGTCTTACAATTTGGTACAACTTCAAAAGTGGCAGACGACTTCGAGAGCGAAGTCACCACACGGTAGTTGAGTAGAGATGAGCATAGTGGATACATTGATGAGTAAGAAGAGTAGTGATGAATGGAATGTCGAGAGAGTTAGCGGTCGGTGTGAGCTAATCATTGCGTCATCATGAATGGACTTACGAAAGCTCCTGAAAGATGGAATTCCATCCGAACGGAGACGGGTACCTTCCGTTAACGAGGTTTTGAGTGGGAATGTATTTTTCCAATTGAGGTGGCAACACGGTTTATTCGTCCTCTGTCTGCATATGCAGGCAGGGGACTTTTTGTATTTTAAATGAGATGAGACGAGGCGAGTAGAGATGAGCAAAGCACATATTACATTCGAAGAACGAACGATTGAATTAGGCAATACGACAGCACTTCAAATTTACCGAACATTGCGACAACCGAATAGTTGTCTTCTCCAAAGTGGTGGCGTGCACGAAACGGTCAGTCGATATTCGTACATTGGGATTCATGCGATGAAGCAGTTTAAAGGATACGGTAATCGATTAGAGGAGATTCATTGTGCGACAGGTGATGTTTTCATTCATGAAGGCGATATGTTTGAACTGTTGCGCGATGTGATGCCGAAAGTGAAAAATACGACATCGATTCCGATGTTTGGCGGATTGCTTGGGTATATCGGGTATGAAGTCGGGCATCAACCCGTTCATCCGAAACACGACGACTTAGAAGCGCCGGACGTTTGGATGAATCAATATGAAACGATCATCGCAATCGATGAATTGAAACGGACGATTACGCTCGTTCAGACGAAGCAGTTCGGGGTGACACCGATTGCGACGCTCGATGCGATTGAAGCGCAAATTGCGAATGTGCAACATGACGAAACAGACGTGACAATTGGCCAATTCACTTCGGAAGCGAAAGAAGAGTATGAAGCGAATGTCGAAACGATTAAGCGGGAGATTGACAAAGGAACGGTGAGTCAAGTCGTGTTATCAAGAAGGGCGGCAACGACGATAGAAGGGGATCCGCTCACATTGTATGAACGTTTGATCGACAATAACCCTTCTCCGTATCAATTTTATTTCGATTACGGCACGCATCAGTTTTTCGGTGCATCGCCTGAAAGTTTAGTGAAAGTGCATGCGGGACAAGCGATTATGAACCCGATTGCCGGAACGCGTCGCCGAGGAGCGACAGAGAGAGAAGATGAGGCATTAGCAGAAGAGCTATTGCAAGACGAGAAAGAATTGGATGAACATGACATGTTAGTCGAGCAAGCGGTCGACAGTTTAGCACAACTTTGCGAACGGGAGACGATTCATGTGACGAAGGAGAAAGAGCTTGTGAAATACGAGCACGTCATGCATATCGTTTCGGAAGTAGAAGGGACGTTGCGCCGAGGAGACGAACCAATTGATGCATTACGTTTAAGTTTTCCAGCAGGAACCGTAACGGGTGAACCGAAAACGGTCGCGATGCAAATGATCGATGAGTTAGAGACGACGAAGCGCGGATTTTTCGGTGGAGCGATCGGCTATATGAGTTATGCGAGCGAGCTTGATTTCGCCTTAGCGATTCGTTCGATGATGATTACTGAGGGTCGAGCGTACATTCAAGCAGGAGCGGGAATCGTCAGTCAGTCGAGTGCAGCGAGAGAGTTCGTTGAGACAGAAGAGAAGATGCAGTCATTAGTGCAGTTGAGCTTAGTAGAGGAGAGATGAGCATGATTACGAGAGAGTTAGAACGTGTGAAAGCAGGTATTCATTTATCGACAGAAGAGATGGAACGTGTCGCGCATTACTTTTTCGATGAGTCGAGTGATTTACAAGTGATGGAAGAGATGTTGCGTGCCTTGTACAACAAAGGAGAAGTAGCGGAAGAGATGGCGAGTATGGCGCGTGTCATGAGAAGTCATGCGGTCGAATTCCCATCTGAAGCGACGTATTTTGACAATTGTGGAACGGGTGGGGACGGAGCGAATACGTTCAATATTAGTACGACATCCGCTTTCGTCTTAGCGAGTCTCGGCGTGCAAGTGATGAAGCATGGTAACCGTAAAATTTCGAGTGAGTCAGGCAGCACGGACGTACTCGAAGCGCTCGGTATTCCATTTCAAATGACGGTCGAACAACATATCGAGATG
>JASLHQ010000017.1 GCA_030152265.1 Savagea sp. | reverse complement strand
ATTCGAAATGATGAAAATCAGTCACAAATGGATTAAGTTCAAGATGGAAAAAATATCACATATCATGTAAAATGAATATATTATTGAGGGAGGTGCGTGCGAAATGCCAAGTGTAGGAAGTTTACTCATTATCGCGGTTATTGCACTACTTATTTTCGGACCGAAAAAATTACCTGAAATCGGTAAAGCGTTCGGGTCATCATTACGAGAGTTTAAAGACGCGACTCGCGGAATTACTCATGACGATGACGAACCGAAAAAGAACGAGACAAAAAAAGAGGTTCAGTAACACGAAGTAAGGGATGTCATTCCTATGGAAGAAAAACAATTAACGGTCATCGAGCATATAGAGGAATTACGAAAACGACTGATTATCATCGTCGTTTTCTTTATGTTAGCTGTAATCGGAAGTTTCTTTTTAGCAAAGCCTTTAATTAAATATTTGCAAAGTAACGGCCAAGCGCAAGAAATTACGTTTAACGCATTTACCGTACTAGATCCTGTCTTTGTACTATTGAAAGTGATCATCGTATTAGCGGTCGTACTCATTTCGCCTGTCATTATGTATCAATTGTGGGCCTTTATTGCGCCAGGTTTGAAAGAGACGGAGCGACGTGTGACACTCAGTTACATTCCGTTCGCCTTTTTGCTCTTTTTAGCAGGAGCGGCGTTCGCGTATTTCGTTTTAATCCCATACGTCATGGGCTTTATGCGATTATTAGCAGGAGACTTAGAGATTCAACAGACGATCGGTATTAATGAATATTTCAATTTCTTAATCCAACTCGTCATTCCATTCGGGGTCGTATTCCAACTACCGGTCGTCATGCTTTTCTTATCGCGACTCGGATTTTTGAATCCTGACTGGTTAGCAAAATCTCGAAAGTATGCGTACTTTGCGCTATTCGTATTAGCGGCATTCATTACGCCACCTGATTTATTTTCACATTTATTCACAACAGTTCCACTCATTTTATTGTTTGAATTAAGCTTGTTCATTTCACGCTTCGGTTATCGGAAGTTTTTGAAAGCGGAAGAGGAAATGCGCTTGGAAGAAATTAAAGCGGAACAACAACGCCAAATTGACGAAGTGATGGAGCGTATGAAGCAAGACGAATAAAAGCAGTGTATTCTCGAATGGAGAGTACACTGCTTTTTTTATTGGAGCCAATGAATGAAGTTTTGTGTTTGTTCGACGTATTTTTCGAGCTTGTCGTAATTGAGTTGAATGATTGTTACGAAGCTATTCATAAAGAAGTGCGCTGCAATCGGTGCGATGATGCTCCGTGAAATGTAATAGACGAAAGCGAACGCAAAGGCAGGCATTAAATACATGAGTAAATGCTCTAACTCCCAATGGACGACAGCGAATAAAAGACCGCTCACGACAGCTCCTAACCAAAAGTTATGAGTCATTTTATACAATCCGCCAAAAATCGCACGGCGAAAGACGATTTCTTCAAGAAGCGGTGCGAAAATGACGATTGAAATAATCATAATAGGAGAGATTTGAGAAATGACCGAAAGTGTTTCCGTATTCGCTGAACCTGGTTCAATCCCGAATAATTTCGTTTCAATCACTGCAGCGACTGCTTGTCCAATCATCGCCAAAATAAAACCGACAAACCCTAAGCCGATGGAAGCGATCGGACGCATGCGTGGTTCTTGGAATACTTGCCAAAAGTTTTGTTTGCGCGAGATGATGATGGCGATGATCACTGCGGCGAGTATGTTGATCGTGATCATCGTGTATGAAATCGTGTAAGCGAAAGCATCGAGCTGTTCATAACGTGCGATAAAATATTTGAACATCATAAGTTGAAGCGGAATGCTCAGTAAGTGAGAAATTACGAAGGTTGCGATAATCGCTAACCCTGCCCAATGCTCTTTAAAAAATGAGCCGATGGAGCGTAAAGAAAATGATTGTCTGGTCAAATGAAACATCCTTTCTACTGACATAGCGTCCCCTATTTTACAAGGAACGTTTATGAATCGCAAAGAAAAATGAATCAAAACGCTTGCATTTTTGAAAAAACTTATATAATATAAGAATTGTGTTAGCACTCCATTAGAGTGAGTGCTAAAAAGATATAAAAAACTTGAGGAGGTTGTTTCATTTGTTAAAACCATTAGGAGACCGTATTGTAATTGAAATTGTAGAGGCTGAAGAGACTACTGCGAGTGGTATCGTTCTTCCAGACTCAGCACAAGAGAAACCACAAGAAGGTAAAGTTGTAGCAGTGAGCAAAGATGCGAAATTCGGTATGAAAGAAGGAGACCGCATCATCTTCTCAAAATTCGCAGGAACAGAAGTGAAGTATGAAGGAAAAGAATACTTAGTGCTCCGCGAAACAGACGTTTTAGTCGTAGTCGAATAATAAAAGGCAGAACAAAATAGAAAACAACATAATATTTTTAGGAGGAGACTTTAACGATGGCAAAAGACATTAAATTTAATGAAGATGCACGTAGCGCAATGCTCCGTGGAGTAGATACTTTAGCAAACGCAGTAAAAGTGACGCTTGGACCTAAAGGACGCAACGTCGTACTTGAAAAAGCATTCGGTTCACCACTCATTACAAATGACGGTGTAACGATCGCAAAAGATATCGAACTCGAAGATAAATTCGAAAACATGGGTGCAAAACTCGTAGCGGAAGTCGCTTCAAAAACGAACGAAATTGCGGGTGACGGAACAACGACAGCAACAGTTCTCGCACAAGCGATGATCCGTGAAGGATTGAAAAACGTTACAGCTGGTGCTAACCCAGTCGGAATCCGTAAAGGAATCGAAGAAGCGGTGAAAGTAGCGGTTGAAGGTTTGAAAGAAATTTCAGACGAAACAGAAACGAAACAAGAGATTGCACAAGTTGCAGCGATTTCTTCTGGCGACGAGTCAGTTGGTGAATTGATTGCAGAAGCGATGGACCGTGTAGGAAATGACGGTGTCATTACAATCGAAGAATCAAAAGGATTCGAAACAGAATTAGACGTTGTAGAAGGTATGCAATTTGACCGTGGTTATGCATCAGCATACATGGCGACAGATACAGATAAAATGGAAGCAGTTCTTGAAAATCCGTACATTTTAATTACAGACAAGAAAATTACGAATATCCAAGAAATTTTACCAGTGTTAGAACAAGTCGTTCAACAAGGAAAACCGCTTTTAATTATCGCTGAAGACGTTGAAGGTGAAGCACTCGCAACACTCGTTGTGAACAAACTTCGCGGTACATTTAACGCAGTAGCAGTAAAAGCACCAGGATTCGGAGATCGTCGTAAAGCGATGTTAGAAGATATCGCAACATTAACAGGCGGTCGCATGATCACAGAAGACTTAGGTCTCGATTTAAAACAGACAGCGATCACAGATCTCGGTTCTGCTGCGAAAGTTGTTGTTACAAAAGATAACACGACAATTGTAGAAGGTGCGGGTGCAACAGAAGCGATCGATGCACGCGTCAACCAAATTCGCATGCAAATGGAAGATACTACATCAGAATTTGATAAAGAAAAATTACAAGAGCGCTTAGCGAAACTCGCAGGTGGCGTTGCAGTAATTAAAGTAGGAGCAGCGACAGAAACAGAATTAAAAGAGCGCAAACTCCGTATCGAAGACGCATTGAACTCTACACGTGCAGCGGTTGAAGAAGGAATCGTTTCAGGTGGAGGTACAGCGCTTGTCAACGTTTATTCGAAAGTAGAAGCATTGTTAGAATCTACAGAAGATGATGTAGCAACAGGTGTTAAAATCGTACTTCGTGCACTCGAAGAACCAGTACGCCAAATCGCAACGAACGCAGGACTTGAAGGTTCAATCGTTGTAGACCGTCTCAAACGCGAAGAAGTCGGCATCGGCTTTAACGCAGCGACAGGCGAGTGGGTGAACATGATGGAAGCAGGCGTCGTCGATCCAACTAAAGTGACACGTTCAGCTCTCCAAAACGCAGCAAGTGTTGCAGCAATGTTCTTAACGACAGAAGCAGTCGTAGCAGACAAACCACAAC
>JASLHQ010000236.1 GCA_030152265.1 Savagea sp. | reverse complement strand
CTTCAATAACACGATCCGCTTGGAAAGGCTTAACGATAAAGTCTTTCGCACCAGCTTGAATCGCATCGATAACCATCGCTTGCTGTCCCATCGCTGAACACATAATGACTGTTGCCGCTGGGTCTT
The DNA here is from genome assembly GCA_030152265.1 of Savagea sp. Taxonomy (GTDB): domain Bacteria; phylum Bacillota; class Bacilli; order Bacillales_A; family Planococcaceae; genus Savagea. The sequence goes on along the minus strand of JASLHQ010000236.1, from coordinate 3,799 downwards.
TCGCTTTAATTTCTTTTAAAGCAGCAATTCCATCCATTTCAGGCATCGTAATATCCATCGTCACTAAGTCAGGCTTAAGTTCTAAGTACTTTTCTACTGCTTGTAAACCATTTTCTGCTTCTCCTACTACTTCGAAGCCGTTTTTCGTCAAAATATCTTTGATCATCATGCGCATGAAAGCAGCATCATCAACAATTAAAATTTGTTTACCCATAATTTTATTTCCTCCTAAAATAATTATCGTAAATTGTGAAGGCGGTCAGCTTGACTTAAAATGTCCGTAATACGAACTCCGAAGTTTTCGTCAATGACAACAACTTCACCCTTAGCAATATAACGATTATTTACTAAAATATCAACTGGTTCACCTGCTAATTTATCTAATTCAATAATCGAACCACTTGACATTTCTAAAATTTCTTTCACTGAACGTTGTGTTCTACCTAGTTCAACAGTCACTTCTAACGGGATATCCATTAGTAAGTTTAGATTGTGAGTTTCTTCCTGGTTTAACTGCGGTGCTTCAAAATTAGCGAATTGTGGTTGTTGGACATTGACCGGTTGCTGTTGTTGAACAGGTGGTGGCGCAACAGGTGGTCCTTGTTGCATTGGCTGTTGCTGTACCGGTTGCTGTGGTTCTCGTTCTGGTTCTCGTTCTGGTTCTGGCATTGGCTCTTGTACCGGCGCAGATAAATCAACTGCTGGAATTTCTTCTTCATCTTCTCCGCCCATCATCGCTTTTTCCAAATCAGCTACTAAGCCTTTACCAAAATCGATTTGGAATAACTGCATAATGTTCGAATCAATTAGCTCGCCTACTTTTAAATTGAACGATACGCGAATGAGCGGACTTTCTTCTGGAATATGTTCTGTCCCCTTATCGAGTGACACATCCATAATGTCTGTCGTCGGTGGTGAAATATCGACTTTTTTATTAAAGATTGTCGACATCGATGTCGCAGCCGAACCCATCATTTGATTCATCGCTTCTTGAACAGCACTTAAGTGAATTTCACTTAAATCTTGGTCTGGATCTGTTCCGTCTCCACCGAGCATTAAATCAGCGATAATCGCTGCGTCACTTTGTTTAATGACGAGTAAATTTGCGCCTGTTAAACCGACTGTATATTTTACTTGTACTGCAACATACGGTTGCACGAATTCATCCACTAATTCTTCACGGCTAATGACGGACGTCGTCGGTGTCGTAATGTCAACTTTTTGTCCGAGCAATGCGGATAATGCAGTCGCTGCACTACCGAAAGACATATTTCCAATTTCACCTAATGTGTCTTTCTCCATCTCGCTTAAAATATCATCAAAATTTTCTTCTTGGGATGATGTCTCTTCTTCGCCGCCATCTCCCGCATCATCGCCGCGAAGCAATGCTTCAATTTCCTCTTGCGAAAGTATGTTATCACTCATCATCTTCATCCCCTCCGTCTACTATCGTTTCAATTATTTGGACTGCCATACGATTACGTATTTGTCCTGGTTGTCCTTTAAATTTCGGTATGTCCCCGACATTGATCGTTAATAATTCATCCATTCCTTTATCGAGCGTCAACATGTCGCCACGTTGTAAGTATAGCAATTCTTGAATGGAAATCCGACTTTTTCCAAGTTCAGCAATGACAGGGAGACGCGCTTGTTTTAAACGTTTTTCTAACTGCTTGCTTTGCTCTTCGGTCGGTTCTTTTTTGTTCGACTGCATCCAATAACGAACCGATAAGTTCGGTACGATTGGTTCTAATACGACGTGAGGGATACAAATATTAATCATCCCGCTCGACTCGCCAATCACGATGTTAAATGATATGACGACGACCGTCTCGTTAGGAGAAATCATCTGCAAAAATTGCGGATTCACTTCCATTTCCGTCAAATACGGATCGATGTCGATAATGCTAGACCACGCTTCTCTTAAGTTGTCGAATGATCGTTCATATAAATTCGTTAAAATTTTCGTTTCAATTTCAGTCAAATCGTCCGTTTTCGACGACGGTCCGCCTGTTCCACCCATTAGTAAATCAAGCATGGAATACGCAACGTTCGGATTCACTTCCATTAAAATATTCCCTTCCAATGGAGGCACTTCGAAAATGTTAATGAGCGTCATATTCGGAATCGACCGAATGAACTCCTCGAATGGAATTTGGTCTACGCTGGCGACATTAATTTGAACGTATGTACGTAATTGCGCAGAAAAATACGTCGTCAACAGTCGCGCAAAGTTTTCGTGAATTCGAGTTAAACTTCGAATTTGATCTTTGGAAAATCGGAGCGCGCGTTTAAAATCATACGCTTTGACCTTCCGGGTCTCATCTTCTTTTTTCATTTCTTCTGCTGACATTTCACCTGTTGAAATTGCCGAAAGTAGCGCGTCAATTTCGTTCTGTGATAGTACATCCCCGGACATACGGTCACCTCCTCAATTGAATAGTAGTTTGCATATTATTGAATAATGTAAGACACGATATAAACTTGTGTCACTTCTCCTTCTTGCATTAACGGGTTAATTTGAGCTTTAATCGTTTCTTCAAATGCTTGTTTGCCCGCCTTGCCTTCAAAGTCCTCTGGGGACATTTCTGACAATTCTTTAATCACTTTACTGTTCACTTGGAATTTACGCTTTTCTAATTCTTCTGCTGCTTTTTTGCTATCCGTTTCGATCGTTAATGAAATGCGGATAAATTGACGTGAATTCAAGTTCGTCGTAATTTCATCAAATTCGACTGTCTGTTCAATCACTTCGTCGATTGATGGCTCTTTCGGTGTTGCATCACCTTTGGAGAAATTCAGCCAAAGTACAATCCCGACGACGCCGATTAAGACGACCATGACGAGCGCAATTAAAATAATCATAAGTCCTTTGTTATTTTTCATTATTTTCACCTCGAATATGTGGATTAGACAACAATTGAACACTTTGATAAAACTGAATAATTCGGTCGTGCACTTCCTCTTTCGAGTCACGCACGATATATTTGGTGCCCGTCGTCAATGTGATCGTCGTATCTGGAAACGACTCGACGCGCTCTATGTATAAGGCGTTGATGGAAAATTCCTGCCCATTCAACCGTGTTACTTTAATCATATGTAAGGGCCGAGCGTGGTCGGCCCGACCCTCCCTTCAAAAAAACAAAATTATCGTTTCAAGTTAACTAGTTCTTGTAAAATTTCATCCGACGTCGTAATAATACGCGTATTCGCTTGGAAACCACGTTGTGCGACGATCATCTCGGTAAACTCTTCTCCTAGATCAACGTTTGACATTTCGAGAGAACCGGATTGGACTGTACCCATACCATTTTCTGTACCATATGACCAAAAAGCTTCACCTGAGTTTGCAGTAGGTTGATAATAGTTCGCTCCTGCCTTTTGCAATCCACCTGCGTTAGGAAACTTCGCTAAAATAAGTTGACCAGCAACACGCAGTGTTCCAGCACTATCTACAAATGTTACTAAACCATCATTACCTACAGACATTGTTTGAGCATCAGTAGGGATACGAAGTGGTTTTAAACTATTATTATTAGCCGTTTGTATAGTCCCATTGCTGTTCAATTCAGTTTTTTTCCAAACTTTTGTACTTGGCTCCGGATTAGGTTTTGGATTTGGCATTACAAATGGTTCAAATGCGGGATACTGCACTCCAGGCATATTAGTTTTATTTATATCTGTATGCGAAACGCCATATAAATATTTCCCATCTTGGTTAACTAAATACCCGTCATTATCCATATAAAAGTTACCTGCTCTTGTAAATAAATTATTTGTATACGCGTTAGGTGCCGTT
>JASLHQ010000235.1 GCA_030152265.1 Savagea sp. | reverse complement strand
GAAATGTCATTGTTCAATGAAATTTCGTCTTATATTCCATTTTCATTAGAAAAAATTTGAATAATAGAAATGAGAATGAGTACTGTAGAGTGCAATGATTAATCACTTTCTGTAGTTCATTTCTATTAAGATTGATCTTTTTTAGGGAAGAGCGTCGCTTCATCCTCTTTAAGCCACTTGATGAAGGAAGCGATCATTAAGCCGACGATAAAAATGAGCGGCAAGCCTGTAATGATGGACAACGTTTGCAATGCTTGTAATCCTTCACCGTACATTAAAATGATTGAAATACTCGTCAAGACAATCCCCCAGAAAACACGGTACCAACGGGCAGGTTCTTCACCGACCTTTAAATTTTTAGATGCGACATCGGATAAAGTAAATGCTGCCGAGTTAACGGTAGTAGCTAAAAATATCGCTGCGACGAGCAAGTATAAAATCATCACGACGACGCCCATCGGCATAGCTGTAAGTGAAGCGATGATTGCTGCTGTAGTTCCTTCTGTTTGTAAAATTTCAATGACAGGAACTTCTCCACTTAATTCATAGAAGAAGCTCGTATTACCGAAAATAGTAAATGATAACCAAGTTCCGAGAGAGCCACCGAGTAATTGCACGAGAATGAGTGCTTTAATCGTTCGCCCACGTGAAATACGAGCTGCGAACATTCCAGTAAATGGTGCGTACGAGAACCACCATCCCCAGTAAAACAAAGTCCAAGTTTCACTGAAACCAGATTGTCCAACAGGATCTGTATATAAACTCATGCGGAAGAAGTTTGTTAATAAAATACCGACACTTTCAGAGAAATTGGCGATAATGAACATCGTAGGTCCAAAAATGAATAAGAAAATCGCGAGACCGATGTATAGATACAAGTTCCAATCACTTAATAGTTTCAAACCTTTTTGTAAACCGAAGTATAAACAAATACTGAAAAATACAGTTAAGGCAAGAATGATCCATAAATTGAGTGTCGTCGTTTTCTCGAGACCGAATAAATAATGTAACCCCTCTGCTAACAATGGCGTCCCTAGAGCGAGAGATGTTCCAATACCGCCAATTAATCCGAACATAAAGCAAACATCAATAACTTTACCGATCCAACTATCTGCACGATTACCGATGACACCGCGGCAAGCGTTACTGAGACGGAAAGAAGTGTTTTTACGAATGTATACTGCATAAGCAATTGGAATAGAAGGCAAACAGTAAATCGCCCATGCGGAGAAGCCCCAGTGGAACATTCCGTAAGTTTGAGCAAATCCAGCTGCTTCTAAACCGAGTGGTTCCATACCGAACGGTGGACTAGAATAATAAAATGCCCACTCGATAATTCCCCAATACATAATACCTGACCCAATTCCAGCTGTGAAAATGAGTGCAAGCCAGCTAAATGTAGAAAACTGTGGTGCTTCGTTGCCGAGCTTAATTTTTCCATACTTACTGAAAGCTAAATAAAGCAAAAAGAAGAAAATAAAGAGACACGCCCATAAGTAGAGCGATCCAAAGTTAGATGTGATGAACGTTAAAATAGAGTTTAAAAAAGAAGTGCCCGCTTCTTTTGCTATTAAAATCCCGATTACTAAAATAGAAATAATGGAAAGGGCAATTGCTAATATTTGACGATCAATCGTTTGAAAACGCATACATATCCCCCTTTATCTATTGATAACTATTGAAAGTATTTATATTCTTTCGAGTATGCGAAAATGTTTTTAAGTGAAGGAGTTGTCAGAAAAAATTCTGACAACTCCGATTCATTAAGCATATAAAGCTTGTAAATGTTTGACGACAGCGTCTCCAACTTCTTTCGTTGACGCATGTCCATTTAAATCCCCGGTTAAAACAGAACCATCGAGCAAAGTTGCTTCGATCGCTTGAATAATTTTTTCGCTATGGTGTGCATAGCCGAGATGTTCTACCATTTGTGCGGCTGACCAAATAGTAGCGAGAGGATTTGCTAGTTGTTGATGTGCGATGTCGGGTGCTGAACCGTGTACCGGCTCGAACATAGAAGGGAATGTTTTTTCAGGGTTAATGTTGGCCCCTGTTGCGAGTCCAATTCCTCCTGCAATTGCTGCACCGACATCGGTTAAAATATCTCCGAATAAATTCGTCGTCACGACGATTTCGAATCGTTCCGGATTTGTAATCATGAGCATCGCTGCCGCATCGACTAAGTAAGAATGAGTCGGTACGTCAGGATATTCAGCGCTCAATTCTTCGAACACTTCATCCCAAAATACCATCGAATAGTTTAAAGCGTTCGCTTTACTAATACTCGTGAGTGATTTTCCTTCACGTTTGGCGAGTTCGAAAGCATAGCGCATAATGCGTTCTGTTCCTTTACGAGAAAAGACTGCATTTTGAATGACGACTTCTTCCGCCTTACCACGGTATAAATGTGAACCAACTCCAGCATATTCCCCTTCGCTATTTTCACGTACGAAAGTCATTTGAATTTTTTCGGGTTCTGTGTCGACGAGTCGTTGTGGTGCGCCCTTTAATAAACGAATAGGGCGTAAATTCACATATTGATCAAAGCGTTGTCGAATAACGAGTAATAATTCACGTAGCGAAATATGGTCAGGTACGCCTGGATAACCGACAGCGCCTAAGTAGATCGCATCGAATTTAGAAAGTTGTTCAATGCCATCGTCCGCCATCATTTTTCCATGCTTCGTATAATACTCACATCCCCACGGAAAATGTGTATAGTCGAATGTAATTGTCGGGTCAAGCTTCATTAAAGCATCGAGCACTTTTAACCCTTCATCAATTACTTCTGGTCCAATTCCGTCTCCTGGAATTACTGCAATCGTATGTGTTGTCATAAAGTCACCTCAGTTTGATTGATTCCAAATGATGAGTTTCATCTCCGTCATTTCTTCAATCGCATATTTGAGCCCTTCGCGTCCAGTACCACTGTTTTTAATTCCACCGTATGGCATGTGGTCGACACGGAAAGTAGGTACGTCATTAATGACGACTCCGCCCACTTCTAATGTATCGGAAGCGAGTAATGCATGTTGAACATTATTCGTATAAATCCCAGCTTGTAAGCCGAATTCCGAATCGTTCACGCGTGCAATTGCATCTTCAATTTCTGAGAAAGTATTAATGACAACAATCGGTGCGAATACTTCGTTGCAAGATACTTTTAAAAATTGTTCTGCATCTAAAATGATTGTCGGTTGTAATACGCCGTCTATTTCTTCTCCACCCGCTACAATTTGTGCTCCATTTTCTTCTGCTTCTTTAATCCAGTCGAGTGAACGTTGAACATCATTCGGTGTGACGAGCGACGAAATGTAAGTTTCTTCATCTAAAGGATCTCCGAGTTTAAGCTCTTTCGTTGCAGCGACAAACTGTTCGATGAAACGATCATAAATTGTTTCGTGAATGAAAATACGTTGCGTTGAAATACAAACTTGTCCTTGGTTTGAGAAAGCACCCATGACACAACGATCAATGATTGAGTCCACATCTGTATCTTCATCGATAATGAGGGCTGAATTCGAGCCGAGTTCTAAAGTTGTGCGTTTTAACCCAGCTTTTTTAGAAATTTGATAACCGATGCGAGGGCTGCCTGTAAACGTTACCATTTTAATCGCATCATGTTCTAAAAGTGCATCTCCGACAACACTTCCAGGCCCTGTGACAACGTTCAGTACGCCAGCAGGGAGTCCAGCTTCTTCAAATAAATCAGCGATAAATAAAGAAGATAAAGGTGTTTGTGAAGCTGGCTTTAAGACGATTGTATTACCCGCAGCGATAGCAGGGCCTACTTTGTGAGCGACGAGGTTTAACGGGAAGTTAAACGGTGTGATAGCACCGATCACGCCGAGTGGTACATGTTTCGTATAAGCGAAACGTCCAGCACCACTTTCTGCAGCGTCTAGTGAAATTACTTCTCCACCGATACGTTTCGCTTCTTCAGCAGCGAATTGATACGTTTCGATTGTACGTGCTACTTCACCACGAGCGAATTGTAGCGGTTTCGCTAATTCTAAAGCGATAATTTTAGCAGCTTCTTCTTTACGTTCGCGCAATAAGTTAGCTACTTTGCTCAAAATTGTAGCGCGTTGAAAAGTTGTCGATTTAGAAAAGGATTGAAAAGCTTTTTCTGCTTCATCAATCGCACGATTAACATCTTCTTTTGTGGCAAGAGCGACAGTTGCAATTTGTTCTTGTGAGTAAGGAGAGAAGAGGGGAGCGTACTCGCTCGCCTCGACATGCTCCCCACCGATTCGTAAGTGGTATGTTTTCATATTATTTACCTAATGCCTCCAATACCATATGGTGGAATTGAACGATCGCTAATTCAGAAGGTGAGTAACGACCTTTTTCAAACGCTTGTGAACGGAATCCAATTTGCTCGAGTTCAACGAGTTCGATATCTTCCAAACGGACTTGTTCAGCAAATTCCATTAAATCACGTTCTTCTTGCGAGATTTTGTCCAGGCTATCTTCACGGAAGTAGTACGTGTAGACGATTGTCGTATTTTCATGGTCGATTGGAACGAGTTCAATCGATGCGATATTTCCTGGTCCAGGGTAAATCGTTAACATTAAGTTAGGCCACAACCAGAAGAAGTCACCGCCGCGTGATTCAGCAGAGTTTAAATCGACGTCACCCATCTGTTTATCAGGCTTTACGATTGATGTTTGGTAAGAGTAATTTTCACACGTAAAAATTTGATATTCATCCATGTCGAGTGTATCAATGAAGCTAGGGTGTGCGACGTGACAGTGATCACACTCTAAGTAGTTATCGACGAAAGCTTTCCAGTTCGCTTTTAAATGACGAGTTTTACGGAAAGTGAATTTTAAGTCTGGTAAAAAATCAAATTTGCTTAAGCGATCATTTAAATCACCGTAAGTTTCGATTAAAGGTTTTGCATTGTCATCTAAGTTAACGAAAATTAATGAGTTCATCACTTCTACACGAATGCCGCGTAAACATGCATCGCTTAAACAAGAATCTTCTTGGTCGAAGTTTGGTGCTTTATTTAATGAACCGTCTGTTTTAAACGTCCAGCCGTGGTACATACATGTGAAGATTTTCTTTTTTCCTGATTCTTGTTTTTCGAGCTTCGTTGCACGGTGTGGACAGACGTTATAAAATGCACGGAGTTCTCCGTCTGTACCACGACTTACGATAATAGGTTCGCCGACAACGTCAGCTGTGAAAAACTGCCCTTTCCCCTCAACTTGACTCGTGTGACCAACGATATGCCATGATTTGCGGAAGATGAGTTCTTTTTCTTGTTCGAGAATTTGTGGATCAGTGTACATGTCATATGACATTGTGCGTGAATAAATTGTATCTGTTAAGTTTTGTACTTTGTTGTAAGCCATTGTGAAATACCCCCGTTAATATAAGTTTTTTTATTTATTCAAAAGGCGCGTCAGCAACTAAAATAGAGCCCGTTGGACATCCTTCTAAAGCATCTTCTAAGTCTTCTAAGTAGTCTTCAGGAATTTCAGTAACTCCTGCATTATCATCTAAAATTGCAAAAGCGAAACCGTCTTCTGTGTAATCGAACAAATCTGGTGCGTTCGGGTTACATGAACCGCAAGCGATACATGTTTCGCGATTAATTTTTGTGAATTTCGTCATGATACATCCCTCTTTCTCGTTAAACTATCCCATGACGCTCGTGCTATGAAGTGGTTGAACTTTCGCACTCGGATCGATGAGAACTTTCGCATTGCTCACTGCAATCGGTGCTTCACCGAAACCAGTAGCGATTAATTTGACTTTGCCGTCATACGTACAAATGTCGCCAACTGCATAAATGCCTTCAATGTTAGTTTCCATTTTAGAATTGACAACGATCGATTGTTTATCAATTTCTAATCCCCACTCGGCGATTGGACCTAAAGAAGATAAAAATCCGAAGTTGACGAGAACATCGTCGACTTTTAATGTTTTTGTTTCTTCTTCTTTCGCATGGCGTAAGATGAGCTCCTCTACACGTACATCTCCAACAAATTGCTCAGGGCGATAAGGAGTGACAATATTGACCGATGAATCCATTAGTTGTGACACGCTATGTTCGTGCGCTCGGAATTTATCGCGTCGATGTACGAGTGAAACTTCTTTCGCAATCGGCTCCAACATGAGAGCCCAGTCAACAGCAGAGTCTCCTCCACCTAAAATTGCTACATCGCGGTCGCGGAATTGTTCCATATTTTGTACGAAGTAATGTACGTTTTGATCAGCATATTTTTCTTCGTTCGGAATACCTGCTAGTCTCGGTTTAAATGAACCGTTTCCGGCTGTAATAATAATGGATTTTGAATAATGAATTTGTTTTGAAGTTTCAATTTCAAAGAAACCGTTTTCTAATTTAGTAATGCGAAGTGCTGTTTCGCCTAAACTTTTCGTTACTGGGAACTGTTCCATCTGTTCGATCAATTGATCGATGAGTTGTTGAGCTCGCACTTTTGGAAACCCCGCGATATCATAAATGTATTTTTCAGGGTATAATGTAGCTAATTGACCTCCGAGTAATGGTAAACTTTCGATAATATTGACAGACATTTGACGCATGCCGGCGTAAAATGCTGTGAATAAACCGACAGGACCACCGCCAATGACGGTCGTATCATAAAATTGAACATCGGTTGATGTCGACATAATTGTATTCTCCTTTCACTTGTACATTGCTCTTAGAAAGCGCTCAAACTTTCACGAGTATGAAGAGTTGTAGAATATTAAAAGTTTGTGACGCTTTTGATTGTGTAAAGAGATGCAAGAATCATGCCAATTTCAAAGAATGCGCTTACTAAGCCGTAATTGAACAAAAAATCAGAATTTTTGAAAGAAATTGATTCATTAACGACTCAAAAAGAAGGCCGATGATTCATTTTTGCATCAAAAATAAGGGGGAAGAGGAGTAGGATGGAGTTAACATTAGATTTCTTAGTCGAGTTGTTAGATTATGCATCAGATGAAATCTATATTTTAGACAAAAATTTGCAAATTGTTTTTGTGAATCGTGCATGTGAGCGTCATTATGGGTTAACGAAAAGCGAAGTAATTGGAAAGCATAATACGGAGTTGTTCGAGCGAGGATTATGGACACCTTCCATCATTCCATATGTCATGGAAAGCGAGGATACCATTTCGGTTAAGCAGCGAACATATATCGGTAACGAATTGTTGACACGCGCTTTTAAAATTAGGGATGACGAAGGACAATTGCAATATATTTTCATCACATCGACAGAAATTCGTCAATTAAAGACAGAGCGGGCAGTAAAAAATATTACTGCTGCCGACAACCCGCCAGTTGTGAAAACATTGACACTCGTTTATAAAAGCAAAAAAATGCAGGAGATTGTTGACTTTTGCGAGAAAATCGCACCATCGGATACGACGGTACTCATTCAAGGAGAGTCAGGAACAGGAAAAGGAGTGATTGCTCGCCACATTCATAAAATTAGTCAGCGTGCGACGAAACCGTTCGTTAGTATTAATTGTGCTTCTTTACCAGAGGAGTTAGTAGAGGCAGAACTTTTTGGGTATGCTTCAGGTGCTTTTACAGGAGCGCGTGCTACAGGTAGAGAAGGGCTTTTTAGCATCGCGAATGGAGGGACTGTATTTTTAGATGAAGTAGGGGAATTAGATATTGCGACTCAAGCAAAACTACTTCAAGTGATACAGGAGAAGTCTTTTATACCTGTCGGATCTTCTACGGAGACTAAAGTAGATGTGCGTATCATTACAGCGACGAATCGAGACTTGTGGAAAATGGTTCAACAAGGACAATTTCGAGAAGATTTATTTTATCGCTTAAACGTCATTGATTTTCGCATGCCGAGTTTGCGTGAAAGAAAAGAGGATATCGTTTCTCTCGTTTATACATTTTTAAATAAATTTAATGATAAGTTCAACATGAATAAAATGATTTCTGATCGTTGTTTACAATTGCTCATTCATTATGATTGGCCAGGGAATGTTCGCCAATTAGAAAATTTAATGGAACGGCTCGTTTTGACGAGTGACCACGTTATAGACGTCACCGATTTACCCGACCTTATTATTGAAAGTACTGAGCAAGAGACAGAAGACGGAGAACCGCTATGGACATTGGATAATCGTTTGAATCAAATGACGAAGCAAATTATTGAAGAAGCGTATCATTTAAAGAAAACGACGAGAGGAATCGCTGCTTATTTAGGCATTAGTCAGTCACGAGCATACCGTTTAATGAAGAAATATAAAATTACGGAAGATACTTGTCATTCATAAATAGAAAATACCCCGAACTTTGCACTTAAAGTTTGGGGTATTTCAAGTTACGTAAGCTTACGTTAGCATTCGCTAGAATGAATCGAATTGTAGAATGTCTATTCACTAGAGCGTTTAGTCATTCAAAGTTTACGATGATTCGGCGTTTGCATTATTGTTCTTGTGCTTCGAAATCAACAGAGATAGAAACTGTATTGCCGACCATGACACCACCCGTTTCAAGTGCTTGTTGCCATGTTAAACCGTAATCTTGACGATTGATTTCAGTAGAGGCATGAAAGCCTGCAATTCGGCCGTTTTCACCTTGTGCTACACCTTCGCGTACTGCATGGAAAGTAACTTTCCCTGTCATATCTTTTATCGTCATTTCTCCAACAATGTTAAAGTGATTCGCTTTTGTTTGTTCGATTGTCGTTGACTTGAAAGTAATTTGTGGATACTTTTCGACATCGAAGAAATCAGCGCTTTTTAAGTGACCATCTCGTTGTTTTTGGTTCGTATTAATCGAGTTCGTTTCGATTGTAAAATGAATCGTTGCATTTTCGAAATCTTCAACATCCCCATCAATTTCCCCTTGGAACTCGTTGAACTGACCTCTCACTTTCGAAATCATTAAATGTCTGACTGAAAAGTCTACTGACGTATGTGCCGGATCGATTACCCATTTTGTCATTATGATTCCTCCCATTTTGAAAATTTCTTTCTATATAACAATTACCCTTTTTTACAAAGTATCAAACAAAAATATCTCTCGAATTCCGATGAATATTTCTTGTAAAAAGTTTGACGACAATCCATAATTAAGAATAGGATAAATCATATTGCACTTACGCCTCTTGAAGAAACAGCACGCTTTTTTCTATGATTACTGTTTCTTTTTTTGCGCGCGCATAAACAAAAGTTATTGAAGGTGAAAGGATTTGGCTAACTATGTATCAAAATAGAGTAGAAGAATTGAGAGAGCTCGTTTCTGAAGGAATTGTTTTGCAAGACGAGCACTTACATAAATATACGAAAACGGCACTCGGAGGAGCGGCGGATTTATTCGTCATGCCGGAAACGATTGAAGAATGTCAAGCTGTTGTCAAATATGCTTTTGAACATGAAATTCCTTTATTGCTATTAGGAAATGGTTCGAATATGGTCGTCCGCGATGGAGGGGTGCGAGGCATCGTTTTACATCTTGCAAAGCTCAATGCGATTGAAGTGAAAGGGACAGACATTTATGCAGAGGCTGGAGCGCATTTGATCGATGTTTCTAAAACGGCAGCGACTCATAGTTTAACAGGGTTTGAATTTGCTTGTGGTATTCCAGGATCTATTGGTGGTGGCATGATGATGAATGCTGGGGCATATGGTGGCGAAATGAAAGATATCGTCGTGTCTGTACAAGTATTGACGAAATCAGGTGAACTCCTCACTTTGACGAAAGATGAGCTACAACTTGGCTACCGTACGAGCATCATTCAAACGGAAGGTTACTATGTTATGTCGGCACTGTTTTCATTGGAAGTAGGTGTCCAAGCAGAAATCGATGAGAAAATAGCGGATTTAACATATCAACGTGAATCGAAACAACCTTTAGAATATCCGTCAGCAGGAAGTGTGTTTAAGCGTCCTCCGGGCCACTTCGCAGGGAAATTAATTCAAGACAGTGGTTTACAAGGAAAAGGATTCGGTGGTGCTGAAGTATCAACGAAACACGCTGGGTTCATCGTCAACAAAAACAATGCGACCGCAACAGATTATGTCAATACGATTCGCATGGTGCGCGAAGAGGTGAAGCGTCGCTACGGTATTGAATTAGAATTGGAAGTACGAATTGTTGGTGAAGAGTAGGCTCTGATGGACGAAGAGATAAATTGCGCGGTACGGCCCGCGATTTCATCACGAGTGTAACCTCACGAATAGGTGGAGAAGACAACCTGTTTTCTCAAAAAAACTAGACGAAGGAGGGAGTGATGAATTTGTTTGATTTACTGATGTTTTACAATTTGCAGATCGTGTCCATCAGCTCTAAATCAACGAATGTCATTGCGAAACAAGATGAATGAATTTACGGTAGAAGTAGTAGTTTTATTAATTGGTTTTTTCTTATTAAGTGGCGTCTTAATGACAAAGCTCACATCGAAGGCAGGTGTTCCTGCCCTCGTACTTTTTATGATTTTAGGGATGGTGCTCGGGAGTGACATATCGGGGTTAATTTATTTCTCGGACGCTGGATTAGCTCAAACGATCGGGATGTTTGCTCTCGTCGTTATTTTATTTGAAGGGGGACTTCAAACTGAGTGGCGAAATGTCAGGCCTGTCATTAAAGGAGCGGCCGTTTTAGCGACATTAGGGGTCGTCTTAACGACCGCTGTTTTGGCAGTAGCGATTCATTACGTTTTAGGTCTCGGTTGGATCGAATCATTTTTACTCGGTTCTATTGTCGGGTCAACCGACGCAGCGGCAGTATTTTCGGTCATGAGCGGTCAAAATATTAAACCGAAAATGTCTGCGACACTCGAAATGGAATCTGGCTCGAACGACCCGATGGCGATGTTTTTAACCGTCGCTTTCATTCAATGGTTAACGTTAGATGATTTTGCATTCGGCAATTTAATTATTAGTTTCTTCTTACAAATGGGCCTCGGCTTATTACTTGGACTTCTCTTCGGCTGGCTCACGTCTCAATGGATGAACAAAATAAAACTCGATGCGAGTGGTCTATATGCGGTATTGTCGATCGGATTTGCGATGGCAATATTTAGTTTGACAGCGCTCGTTGGCGGGAGTGGAATTTTAGCGGTATATGTTGCGGGAATTATGATCGGTAATCGTGAACTGAATCATAGCCACTCCATTTTACGTTTCCACGAAGGGTTCGCATGGCTTATGCAGCTCGTCATGTTCGTCATTTTAGGTTTGCTCGTCTTCCCGAGCGAATTAGCGAATTGGGACTTAATTTCAAAAGGTTTAATTTTATCATTTATTTTAATGTTTGTCGCAAGACCGATTGCTGTTTTCGTCGGTACTATTTTCTTCGATTACACATTTAAAGAGAAGCTCTTCCTATCCTGGGCAGGTTTACGCGGAGCAGTACCGATCGTACTCGCCACATTCCCATTACTTGCAGGGGTAGAAAATGCATATCTTTACTTCAACATGGTCTTCTTCATCGTCATTACATCCGCTTTATTACAAGGTTCAACGATTTCGAACGTTGCCCGTTGGCTCGGACTTGAAGCACCACCATCTCCGAAACGTATTCACCAATTAGAACTCGTTTCGATGGATA
The DNA here is from genome assembly GCA_030152265.1 of Savagea sp. GTDB lineage: Bacteria > Bacillota > Bacilli > Bacillales_A > Planococcaceae > Savagea. The sequence continues at coordinate 2,947 of JASLHQ010000235.1, read as the reverse complement.
AGGCGAATGCGGAAATGTTAGAAGTTGAAATTTCAAACGATTCACCGTATTTAAACAGTCTCGTACAAGATATGGACTTACCAGATGACACAGTCATTTCGGCGATTATTCGAGATGGAGAACTCGTTATGCCGACAGGACAAACAGAGTTGTTAGAGCGAGATGTCCTCTACATTTTAACGGATAAAAAACAAGTGAAAGCGTTAAAAGAAGCGATGGGCGAAGAAGTATATGCTTAATACAAAATCGATTACTTTTCGGAGTAATCGATTTTTTTGTGTAGAAAATGTGAAATATTAGGAGGAAAGAACTCTTATTCAAATGATTGTTTGAATGTGTTGCTATTTCGATTTAAAATAGATACAATACAATCAAATGGACGTTTGAATGAAGGGGAGAATATAGATGAAAGATACGTGTGATATTACGATTGTTCACGAAGAAGCAGTTCGTGAAGTTCAGCAACAATTACCAGAAAATATGCTCGGTATGGTCGAGATTTTTAAAGCACTTGCGGATGAAACGCGTTTGAAAATTGCGTATGCATTAACGATTACAGAAGAAATGTGTGTCTGTGATTTAGCAGCTGTCATCGGAGCGTCAAACGCGACAGCCTCTCATCACTTACGCTACTTGCGAGATAAATCACTCGCTAAATCTGAGAAAAAAGGAAAGATGGTGTACTACACGTTAGCGGATGATCATATTCACGATTTAGTGAAAATAGCATATGAACATTCGATAGAGGAGGAATAACATGGTCGTCGCAAAAGAAGGAAAAAAAGAAGAGTTTCGACTCGAAAATTTAAACTGTGCAAGTTGTGCGATTCAATTCGAAGAAAACGTAAAAAATTTACCGAATGTTAAAGATGTACAAGTGAACTTCGGAGCTTCTAAATTGTCTATCGAAGGTGATGTGACGATCGAAGAGTTAGAAGAAGCAGGAGCGTTTGATGGAATCAAAGTGCGGAAAGCATCTGAAAAGCGAGTATTTACTCCACCAACGCCTTGGTATAAAAGAAAAGAAAATATCATTACGATGATTTCAGCTATTTTAGTGGCAGCCGGTTGGATTGTTTCCAGTCAACAATCACAAACAGCGCCGGTCGCAGTCGGTTTATTTGCAGCAGCCATTCTCATCGGTGGTTGGAGCATTTTTAAAGTAGGATTTAAAAATTTAGCCCGTTTTGAGTTTGATATTAAAACATTGATGACGATTGCGGTAATTGGGGCGGCAATTATTCAAGAGTGGAAAGAAGCGGCGGTTGTCGTCGTACTGTTCGCAATTAGCGAAGCGCTCGAAGCGTATTCGATGAATAAGTCGCGTCAATCGATTCAACAATTGATGGACATCGCTCCTCCGACGGCAGTCGTCCGTCGTGGTTCTGAATTTGTAGAACTCGATACAGAAGATATCGTTGTTGGAGACGTATTAATTGTAAAACCAGGACAGAAGATTGCGATGGACGGTGTCGTCTTAAAAGGGGCATCGACAGTGAATGAAGCGGCAATTACAGGAGAGTCGGTCCCAGCGATGAAAGAAGAAGGTTCTGAAGTGTTCGCTGGTACGTTGAACGAAGAAGGAGCACTCGAAGTGACGGTGACGAAGCTTGTCAATGATACGACAATCGCTAAAATTGTTCACCTCGTCGAAGAAGCGCAAGCAGAAAAAGCACCGAGTCAGAAGTTCGTCGACCGTTTCGCTAAATATTATACGCCAGCGATCATCATTATCGCATTGCTCGTCATGCTCGTTCCTCCTTTATTGACAGGAGCTGCTTGGTCAGAGTGGGTTTATTTAGGATTAGCAGTGCTCGTCGTCGGTTGTCCGTGTGCGCTCGTCGTGTCAACTCCAGTAGCGATTGTGACAGCGATTGGGAATGCGGCACGTCAAGGTGTATTAATTAAAGGTGGCGTGCACTTAGAAGAAGCGGGACATATTCAGGCGATCGCTTTCGATAAAACGGGAACATTGACGAAAGGATATCCGGAAGTGACCGATTTCGTCGCGATAGATGAAAGTGAAGCGTTGACTGTTTTAGAAGCGGTCGTCGCGGTAGAAGGAATGTCGCAACACCCGTTAGCTCGTGCAATCGTCACTTACGGCGGAGAGCGAGCAGTGCATCGTGAAGAAGCGCAAAATTTCCAATCCGTCACAGGAAAAGGTGCTTATGCGACATATAAAGGAAGTCATGTAGCGATTGGTAGCATTCAATGGGCGACAGAATTAGCGGATGTTCCAACTGACTATTTAGAGCGTGCTACAATGCTTCAAGCAGAAGGAAAGTCCGTGATGGCAATCGTCATCGATGACGCATTTAAAGGATTGATTGCAGTAGCGGACCCAGTGCGTGAAGAAAGCGCTGAAGTCATTCGCAAATTGAAAGACATTGGCGTTTCTCATACAGTCATGTTGACAGGCGACCATGAAGTAACAGCACAAGCGATAGCCTCAAATATCGGAATGACAGATGTTCGTGCGAGCTTAATGCCAGAAGATAAACTGACAGCGATTAAAGAGCTTCAACAAAAGTACGGAAAAGTCGCAATGGTCGGTGACGGTATTAACGATGCGCCAGCACTTGCGACTGCAGACGTCGGAATCGCAATGGGGGGAGCTGGAACAGACACTGCTCTTGAGACGGCAGATGTCGCACTTATGGCAGATGACCTTGAAAAGCTGCCTTATACGATGAAATTAAGTCGCAAAACATTGCGCATTATTAAAGAAAACATCGGTTTTGCACTCGGTTTAAAGGTAATTGCTTTATTGCTCGTCATCCCAGGATGGTTGACGTTATGGATTGCTATTTTCGCAGACATGGGTGCTACTTTACTTGTCGTTCTAAATTCGTTACGATTGTTAAAAGTGCAAGATTAACTGAAGCGCAAAAGGAGTGTTCGTATGCGTTTAGACGAATGGACAATAGAAGAAGTAGAACAATTA